>JBCDDI010000219.1:0-6321 GCA_039180365.1 Pseudomonadota bacterium | reverse complement strand
GGCCAAGGACCTGCTCACAAAACGCACCGTCGTGTTCGCCCTCTTCCGCCAGGGCCACAAGGAGCGGGCAGGCCCGCGCATGGACCTTGAGATCAGGGCGTCTGGCCAGGATCGCTTTCTGGTAGGCACCACCGCTTACGGTGGATTCCGTGGCCAGCACCAGCACATCGCCACCGCGCCGGGCTTCAGCGGCCGCTATGGCACCAGGTTCCACGACGCCGAAGATCGGCAGCTCGGGATGCCGGGCGGCGAGCCCTTCAAGGGCAAAGGCGGAAGCGGTATTGCAGGCGACCACAAGGGCACGCACACCGCGTTCTACAAGAATCTCCGCAGCCTGCAGCGCGTAGCGCTCAACGGTCGCCGGACTCTTACTGCCATAGGGCAGCCGAGCTGTGTCGCCGAGATAGATGAAGGACTCAGCAGGCAGCGCTGCCTCCAGGGCACGGAGCACGGTCAGCCCGCCCATGCCGGAGTCGAAGACGCCGATGGGTGCCAGCGGTTGGATCATGAATCTGGAGTTACGAGGACTTCCGGAACCAGCCCTTGAGTTTACCGCCCTTGCCGCCTTCCGACTGCTCTTCGAGATCAGCCTGAGTCTGGAACTGGGTGACGTTCTCGGCTTTCACGGGAGCCGGAGCGTGCCGGTTCTTCATCTCCCTGATCTTTTTCTCGATGATCAGGTCTTCTTTGCGCTTGGCCTTAATGGCGGCCGCAATGTCGATGCCGCAGCGCGCACAGTGGCTCGCCTCAAGCTGCAGGTGACCGCAGCGTGGGCACTCGACGTGGGCGGCGGTGATGTCGCGCAGCGTATGGTCACCGCCGCGCTCCTCCCGATCGATCCGGTAGTCGAGCTTCTTCTCGTAGTTGGGCGTGAGGTCTTTGATGCGGGCCAGCGCGCCGAGGTCTGCAAAGCGGGCCTGCAGCGCCAGGGCATCCTCTTGAGAGAGCTGCGAGCGAATGACAACCGTACGGCCGCTGAACAACATACCCGCTTTCCGCTCGTCAATGCCGAGCTCGCGAGAAAGGTTGTCGCGTACCGTGTTCTCTCGGGCACCTTCAGCCAGTTCGCCGCTGAAGAGCACCTGATAGTGGTTCATCGCTCACTCCGTAAGCTGCCGACCGCTCCTTGCACCTAGCCTGAGGCGTAGCGCGTTCAGGCGGATAAAACCCGCCGCATCGCCCTGATGATACGCGCCGGCATCGTCCTCGAATGTGACGACGTTCGCATCGTAGAGGGAGTCAGACTCGGAGCGTCGGCCGACCACGCTGGCACCACCCTTGTAGAGCTTGAGTCTGACAACTCCATTGACAGTCTCCTGAGAGCTATCAATCGCAGCCTGCAGCATCCTGCGCTCCGGCGACCACCAGTAGCCGTTGTAAATGAGCTTAGCGTAGCGCGGCATGAGCTCATCTTTGAGATGGGTCACCTCACGATCGAGGGTGATGGACTCCATGGCCCGGTGGGCCTTCAGCAGGATGGTGCCCCCTGGAGTTTCGTAGCAGCCCCGGGATTTCATGCCCACGAAGCGGTTCTCAACGATATCGTCGCGACCGATCCCGTGGCGCCCGCCCACTTCATTGAGCGCCGTCAGGAGCGCCGCGGGTGTCATCGCTTCGCCGTTCAGCGCCACCGCATCGCCCCGGAGAAAGTCGATGGTGATCTCCTCCGGGGTATCGGGGGCAGCTTCCGGTGCGACGGTCCAGCGCCACATATCCTCGTCGGCCTCAACCCAGGGATCCTCAAGGTTGTCGCCTTCGTAGGAGATGTGCAGCAGATTGGCGTCCATGGAGTAGGGCGACTTCTTGCCACGCTGGTAATCGACGGGAATCTGGTGCTTCTCACAGAAGTCCATGAGGGCTTCGCGGGAATTCAGATCCCACTCACGCCAGGGCGCAATGACGCTGATATCCGGGGCGAGCGCGTAGGCGCCGAGCTCGAAGCGCACCTGGTCATTGCCTTTGCCGGTGGCACCGTGGCTGATGGCATCCGAGCCGGTTTCCGCCGCAATCTCAACCAGGCGCTTCGCAATCAGAGGCCGGGCAATGCTGGTGCCGAGCAGATACTCGCCTTCGTAGACTGTGTTGGCGCGGAACATCGGAAAGACATAGTCGCGCACAAACTCTTCGCGGAGATCCTCAATGTAGATCTCCTTCACCCCCATGGCCTCTGCTTTAGCGCGGGCCGGCTCCACTTCTTCACCCTGACCGATGTCAGCCGTGAAGGTCACCACCTCCGCATCATAGGTTTCCTGCAACCACCGGCAGATGACCGATGTGTCGAGACCTCCCGAATAGGCCAGCACGATTTTCCGGGCTGTTCCCTGGGCCATGGCACCCTCCTGTCGCGAAAAAAAGGGGCGCAATAGTAAGGAAAGTCGCTGTGCTTTACGAGGCGATCCAGGGGCTGCGAAAGCCCTGTGCTATCGTGCCGCCATGCACGGAGCGACACCCGCCGAATGACTGACCCTGCCCCGGATACCGGCCCCTGGCAGCCGGGCACCGACATGGCCAGCCGTTTCCGCGGCTATCTGCCGGTGGTCGTCGACCTGGAAACCGACGGCTTCGATGCAAAAACCCATGCAATCCTGGAAATGGCCATGGTGCTCGTCGACTTCGACGGTGGGCGCCTTGCCTTGAAGGAATCCTGGTGCCAGGCGGTGGCCCCCTACGCGGGCAGCCGTATGGATCCAGCGTCACTCAAGGTCACGGGCATCGATCCAGAGGATCCGGACCGGGGCGCAATCGACGAGGCCGAGGCATTTCGCGAACTGTTCCGGCGAGTGCGCAAGGCCATGAAGGAGGCCGGCTGTACCCGGGCCATCCTCGTTGCCCATAACGCGGCTTTCGATCAGCAGTTCATGCTCGAGGCCTTCGAACGCTGCAGTTTGAACCGGAGCCCCTTCCACCCCTTCAGCTTCATCGATACGGCGTCGCTCGCCGCCGTGGCCTTCGGTCACACGGTGCTGTCAGAGTCCTGTGCCCGTGCGGGCATTGAGTTTGAGGCGAGTCGCGCGCACAGCGCTCTCTACGACGCCGAAAAGGCAGCGGAGTTGTTCTGCGCGGTGGTCAACGGCTGGCAGGCCGGCCGCTGACCGGAAGGACTCAGTCCGCGTCGGCGGCGGGCGCCGCTTCTTTGATGAGCGGTTCGAGTTCGCCGGCTTCAAACATCTCGGTAACGATGTCGCAGCCGCCGACCAGCTCTCCGTTCACGTAAAGCTGCGGGAAGGTGGGCCAGTTGGCATAGCCCGGCAGCGTGGCGCGAATCTCGGGATTGGAAAGGATGTCCACGTAGGCAAACCGCTCACCGCAGGCGATGAGGCACTGCACCGTCTGCGCGGAGAAGCCGCACTGTGGCGCTGCCGGCGAGCCTTTCATGTAAAGCAGGATCGGGTTGCCTTCGATCTGCTCCTTGATCGTGGCGATGACTTCTTCGCTCTGGGCTTCGCTCATGTAACATGCTCCTTCACTGCGGGTCGGCAGCGCCGACCCGGGGCGGACGATTGTATCCAAGAGCCCGGAGCCCTGCGACTTCCGCCTCAGCATGAGATTAGACCATCGGGCGCTAAGGTTGCCGCAGCGCCTTATTGCCTGACTCCGGGTGTCTGACTCCGGGGCTCGCAGCAGCAGAATGACTCAACGCATGGCAAAACACCGTGAACCGCGCCCGGATAAAGCCGGCGGTCGGCGCCAGGCGTAGTTCGGGAAAGGAATCGCGTGAACTTCGACTTCGACAGCGTCATCGACCGCTCCGGCACCGCAAGCTCCAAGTGGGAGCGCTACCGCGGTAAGGACATCCTGCCATTCTGGGTCGCGGATATGGACTTTCCGACCCCATCCTTCGTCCGCGAGGCGGTTCGCTATCGCCTCGACCATGAAATCCTCGGCTACACGCGCACGCCAGCGAGCACCGTCGCCGCCTTTCAGGGCTGGTTGTCCCGGAACTACGCCTGGACCGTGCCCGAGGAATGGCTCGTCTGGATTCCCGGTGTGGTACCAGGCGTTAATCTGACCGCCCGGGCCGTGGCGGAGCCGGACGGCGCCATGGTGATCCCCACCCCGGTCTACTATCCGTTTCTCGATGTCCCCGGCAATGCCAGCCAGGCCGGCCTCACTGTTGCTCTGGTCCGGGACGGCAACCGCTGGGTAATGGACTTCGACGCCATGCAGCAGGCCGTTGACGATGCGCCGGGGCCGACGCGCCTAGTGCTCCTGTCGAATCCGCAGAATCCTACGGGCCGGGCCTACAGCAAGGCGGAGCTGACGGCGCTCGCCGATTTCTGCATGCGCAACAACCTGGTGCTCTGCTCCGATGAGATTCACGCGCCGATCATCATAGGTCCGGACGCCCGACACGTGCCTATCGCCAACCTCTACCCGGAAATCGGCGAACGGACCGTGTCGCTATTTGCCGCCACTAAGGCCTACAACATCCCGGGCATGCCTTGTGCGGTGGCGGTGATTCCCAACGCCGAGCTCCGGCATAACTTTCTGAACGCCCGCGGCGGCCTGGTCCCCGAGATTGGCCCCCTCGCCTATGCGGCCTCGGAAGCGGCTTTCGCCGACGAGTCCGACTACCTGCCGGAACTTCTCGACTACCTCCGCGCGAACCTGGCCCGTCTCGAAGCAATCGTCGGGGAACGGATGACGCCCGTGGAAGCCACCTATCTCGCCTGGATCGATTGCACGGACACGCGCATCGCCCGCCATGCCGGCGCGCATTTTGAACAGTTTGGCGTCGGTCTTTCGGACGGCGCCCCTTTCGGTGCACAGGGTTTCGTGCGGTTTAACTTCGGCTGCCCGAAAGCGCTGCTCGAACAGGGCCTCGAGCGCATGGCTCCTGCCCTCGAGGCGTTGCGCTAAGGTGCCCCGGCGCCAGCCGGCAACATCCCGGTACAGCCTCAGAGCGGCATTGAACTCCCCGGAACCCTGGCGTAGCATTCGCCGTTTTTCTCGCAGGCAGCCCCCACCGAAACCCGGTTCCTGGCTGCCTGTTTTCGTTTCTGGGGAGACTCGAGGCGCGGGGAGAACGATCGACCATGAGCCATCTGATGAACACCTATGCGCGCCTGCCTGTGGCTTTCGAGCGGGGCGAAGGCACGTACCTCTTCGATACAGACGGCAAGCGCTATCTCGATGCGCTCACCGGCATCGCTGTCTGCGGCCTGGGGCACGCCCATCCGACCGTTACCCGCGCCATCGCCCGGCAGGCGGCTGAGGTCTCCCACACCTCGAACCTCTACGAAATTCCCCGGCAGACGGAGCTTGCTGACAAGCTCTGCGCCATGTCTGGCATGGACCGCGTGTTTTTCGGCAACTCCGGCGCCGAAGCCAACGAATGTGCCATTAAAATCGCGCGACTCCACGGCCACGCCCGCGGCATCGATCAGCCCACGGCCGTGGTTATGGAAGGCAGCTTTCACGGCCGGACTATGGCCACGCTCACAGCAACCGGTAATCGCAAGGTGCAGGCAGGCTTCGAGCCGCTGCTGAAAGGGTTTGTCAGAGCACCCTTCGGAGATTCGGGCGCCGTTGCACAGATTGGCCAGAATAATCCCGACGTCACTGCCGTGCTGGTAGAACCGGTGCTGGGCGAAGGCGGCATCATCATTCCCGAGGATAACTACCTTGCGGACCTCCGCCGCATCTGCGACGAACACGGCTGGCTGCTGATGCTCGACGAAGTTCAGACAGGCAACGGCCGCACCGGCAGTCTCTTCGCCTATCAGCAGTCGGGCATCATGCCCGACGTGGTGGCAACGGCTAAAGGTCTCGGCAACGGTCTGCCGATCGGCGCCTGCCTTGCCCGAGGTGAGGCCGCGGAGCTGCTGAAGCCCGGCAACCACGGTTCCACCTTTGGCGGCAATCCGCTCGTTTGTGCAGCCGCCCTCGCCGTGCTGGAAAGCCTAGAGTCCGACGGACTCTTCGAGCGGGCAAAAGAACTCGGGGAACGAATCGTCAACGGCCTCGGCGAGGCCCTGGCGGGAAACAACGCGGTGAAAGACATCCGCGGCCGCGGCCTGATGATCGCCGTAGAACTCGCCAACCCCTGCGGCAGTCTGGTCACGGAGGCGCTGGCGGCAGGCCTGCTGATCAACGTGACCCGCGATAACGTCGTGCGCCTGCTGCCGCCGCTGGTGATGACCGACGCTGACGCTGACAGCCTCGTCGACACCCTGTCGCGCCTCATCAACGACCACTGATTCACGCCAAGCGGAGCTGCGTTGCTCCGCCGGAGATGTTCCCCTATGGCCAAGCGAGATTTCCTGACTCTGTTGGATTGCTCCCCGGAAGAGCTGAAGACCATCACCCGCCGCGGCACGG
>JBCDDI010000218.1:0-6326 GCA_039180365.1 Pseudomonadota bacterium | reverse complement strand
GGCGGAAAAACGCCGCGCCCTGCCCTGGGTGCGGGTGCCCGACTACCCGTTTACCGGCCCTGAAGGCTCAACCAGCCTGCGCGGGCTCTTCGGCGACGCCAGCCAGCTCATCATCCAGCACTATATGTATGCACCAGGCTGGACCGAAGGGTGCAGGAGCTGCTCCTTCTGGGCGGATCAGTTTGATCCCGCCGTGGTACATCTGCGCGCCCGGGACGTGGCCTTTGCTGCCGTCTCCCAGGCACCCTGGTCGGACTTTGCCGCCTTTAAGGAGCGCATGGGCTGGTCCTTTAACTGGGTTTCCTCAGCCGACTCCAACTTCAGTAACGACTTCCACGTCTGGTATACGCCGGAGCAGTTGGCAGCGGGCGAGACCGCCTACAACTTCGAACCGGGCCTGCACTACGGAGAACACGCGCCAGGCGTGAGCGTCTTCGTTCGCGAGGGTGATGAGCTGTTCCACAGCTATTCCTGCTACGCCCGCGGGCTTGATGCCCTGAACGGCGCCTATCAGCTGCTGGATCTGGTGCCTGCCGGTCGCAACGAACGAGTACCGCCACCCATGAGCTGGCTTAAGCTGCACGACGCTTATTAGCGAGCTGGCTTGTTAGCACCGGGTTGTCTCACCCCGCCGGCAGCCGCCCGGTCGCCGGCTCATCCGAAGTATCAGATTCAGCAGCAACGCCTTTCCCGGCTCGCGCGTCGAGGGCGCGGCGGATCTCCCGGTGTTCGGCCCGGGTGATGGAATAGCGGGCGTAGAAATAGATGGCGATGAGAGCGGGGATCGCCGCGATCGGCCCATCGATGAGCCCAAGTTCAAAGAGGATCTCTTCATCAACGGTGCCCGGCTGCGCCCCGGTCGGGAAACCGATCACGTCGATGGCAATCCCGCCGATAAGATGCCCGAGGGCGGAGGTGGCTTTGCCGAAGAAGGCGCGGGCGGAGTAGAAGATGCCCTCTTTGCGCAGCCCGGTTTTGAGCTCGTGCTGGTCCGCAATGTCCGCCAGCATAGACATGACTGAGATATTCAGAATCGCACCGGTGCAGTAGCCTGCGCCGGAAAAGAACACGAGAATCGGCAGCAGCCAGGGATCGTCGTTGCCCGGCATGATCCCCAGCATACGGCCAACCACCGGCGCCGCGGCAAACAACGAAAGAAACACAAGCGCCCCCATGGCGGTTGTGCGCTTGTCATAACGATCGTGGAAACGCCGCGTCGCGCTGAAGGCGAAGACAAAGCCGAGACCGGAGCCAAGGGCAAACCAGACGAGTTCCTCCGGCACAAGCTCCCAGAAGAAGGTGTTCATGTGCAGGTTGATGGTCTCTCGGGTACCCAGCGTCAGACTGAGGCAGAACAGGCCAAGCAGCAGCACGAGGTAGTTGCGATTGCCGATCGCCTGTCCCAGCTCTTTAAAAAGTACCGCCAGGCCGAAGGGTGGCGCATTCTTATCCACTTGAGGCAGACGCGGAATCTGATCCCGCGTCCACCAGGCCGAAAGCAGAATACAGCTGGTGATGAGCAGGCTCGCGGTAAGGCCGAACTCGGGGTAGGCAGCACCGTTGAGCAGACCGTTATCAAACCCGGGCGAGCGGGAAAAATAAACGAGGTTGGCAATCAGAAAGATCGATGCGCCGCCAACCCAGCCGAAAATAGCGTTGTAGCTCATGATCGTTGAGCGCTGCAGATAGTCCTCCGAAAGCTCGGCCCCAAGGGCGAGGTGGGGGATCGCAAAACACGTCAGCAGCAGTCGCATGAGCACCGAGAAGCCCGTGAACCAGGCGAAGAGTGCCCACTCCGAGAGCCCCGTCGGGGGTGAGAAGATACAGAAGTAGACGATTCCCAGAGGAATCGCCGCGGCGTACATGAACGGGTGCCGGCGCCCGAGCCGGGACCTCAGGCGATCGGAGAGAGAACCAACCAGAGGATCCGATACGGCGTCGAAGCAGATGCTGATCGTGGTAGCGAGTCCGGCCAGGGTCCCCGAAAGGCCCAGCACCTGGTTATAGAAGAAGAAGGTATAGGTGGCGAAAGCAAAGTTGGTAATGCTCTCCCCGGACGCCCCGATGCCAAAAGCGAGTTTGGTCTTCAGGGGGATCTGGTAGCCGCTAGCTGCTTCTGCCATGAGACGACCGCTTTTCTGCCTCGGTGCTGTGTCGACGGATAACGGTAGCAGAAGCCGCCGATCACGGCACACAAGGCACTAGCAGACCTGATCCCTTTGATGTGCCATATTCCTCTACCTAGGGGAAAGATGCAGGACCTGCGCATGTCACAAAAACCGGATAAGCAGCCCGACCCGGCTGAAGCCTTTCGCAATCTGATCACCGAATGGGAGCGCGGCTTCGACACCATGGCCAACCGGATCATGGGCACCGAAGAGTTCAGCCGCGGCATGAATCAGTTGCAGGATCTGCAGCTCAGCATGCAGAAGCGCTTCAACGAGGCCATGGCCGAGCAGCTGGCGAATTTCAATATGCCGAGTCGGGATGACATTCTGCGCCTGGGCGAGAGCATCCGCGCCCTCGATCAGCGTATGGCAAAAGTTGAATCACAGCTGGCCAAGCAGGCCCAGAAGAAGAAGCAGAAAAAGAAACAAACAGCCGCAGCAGCAGACCCAAGCCGACCGCCGCGCACGAAGCTGCCACCCAGCGCCAGAAAGGAGCAGGCCAATGGCTGAGCCGGACGTTTCTCCCGATCTCATCAAGCGGGCCCGGAAAATGGTCGACCGGGCCATCCAGCGCAATGTCAAAGGCCTCGAATTCCTGACAGGACCGCCGGCGCCCGTTGGCCTCACCCCAAAAGACGTGATCTATGAGCGCGGCACGCTGCGCCTCTACCACTATCACCCGCTGGCCGATGAGGTGTATCGCACGCCCCTGCTCATCGTCATGGCCACGACCAACAAGGCCTACGTCTTCGACCTCGCTCCCGGGCAGAGCATGGTCGAGTACCTCCTGAAGCAGGGTTTCGACGTCTACGTCATCGACTGGGAGCCGCCGCTGCCGGAAGAGCGCGGCCTCTCGCTCGCCGACTACACGCAGGACTTTCTCCCAAGTTGCGTGGAGCGGGTGCTCGAAGACTCCGGTGAACCGGATCTGTCGATCGTTGGCTACTGCATGGGCGGTGTACTGAGCCTTATCTACGCCGCAAGCCATGCTGACGGACCTCTGGCGAATCTCGCTTGCATCACAACCCCCGTGGACTGGTCTGAAATGGGCCTGAGCGCCATCTGGTCCGATGAAAAGCACTTCGACGTCGACCGCCTGGTGGACACCCTCGGCGTGGTGCCAAAAGACTTTGTGACGGCCTCCTTTGAGATGCTCCGGCCAGCGCAGAAGACGGCCGGCCAGGTGCGTGTCTGGGAGCAGATGTGGAACGACGATTTTGTTGCCTCCTATCGGGCCTTCGACCGCTGGGGGGCAGAGACCCTGCCCCTTGCCGGCGAATACTTCCGCGACACGATCAAGGAGCTGATGTGGGGCAACAAGCTCTACAAAGGCAAGCTCAAGGTAGGTGGCAAGAGCGCGAAACTCAAAGACATTACCGTGCCCGTTTTCGCGGCCATGGCAGAACATGACCACATCGTCTCCTATGCGGCGAGCAAGCCGCTCTTAGAACTCGTCGGCTCCGAAGACAAAGAGGAAGTGGTGCTCAAAGGCGGCCATGTGAGCCTCATCGCCGGCCCGAACGCCGCCCGGCGCATGTGGCCGCGGCTCGCCGACTGGCTGGGAGAAAGATCCATATGAACGACTCAAACCGCTACCCAAAGAGTGTCGCCATCAAGGATGGCAACGTCACTCTGACTCTCATGACCCCGGACGACGAAGGGGAAGTTGCGGCTTTCTCGGCTACGCTGCCGCCGCACGACCTGCTTTTTCTGCGCCGGGACATCACCGAGCCGAAGGTCCTCGCCGCCTGGTCGAAGCAGATCGAAAGCGGCGAGATCACCAGCCTCATCGCCCGGGATGCCGACGGCACCATGATCGGCTGCAGCGCCGTGGTCACGGACGAACACAGCTGGTCACCGCATCTCGGCGAGCTCCGGGTACTGGTGTCACCGGCGGGCAAAGACCGAGGTCTCGGCCGGCAGCTGATTCAGGAGAGTTTTCTCGTCGCCCTGTCCCTCGGCCTGCAGAAACTGACGGCGCAGATGACCCCGGACCAGACCGGCGCCATCAACGTTTTCGAGGAGATGGGCTTTAAGGCGGAAGCGCTCCTGAAAGACCACGTGATCGATCAGACGGGTGAGAAGCACGACATCGTGATCCTTTCTCACGACGTGGAAGGTTTTCAGGCCCAGATGCAGGCCTATGGCATGACCGACCTGGTCTGAGTCAGCCCCCTCGACGCGGTCGCGGATCGGTAGCCGATCAGCTGCGGCCGCGGCGCCTCTCAGACACCCCAGAGACAGAGCACGCGCATCTCGAGGCTTTCCCGCCGGGGCGCATCGGCCCCCGCATGCGGGTCGCGAAAGGCGGAGTGCGGGGTCCAGAGCGGACGATCTTCCTCTACGCAGCGGCTGTCGTAAGTCCGGAAGGCCACCACTTCAGCCGTCGTCATCCCGGGAAAGCAGTACCAGTCGTGATGCTCACTGGCGGCCGGCGGCAACATGCAGGTGGTTTCAAAGGCGAGCGGCATCCCGCCGTACTCATCCACGACAAACTGATAAACGCGGCTCGGATCGACGCTGGACGCATCGCAGAAGGCCAGGGGATAGTCGGGCAGCTCGGCGCCAATGTTGCGCCAGAACTGCAGCACGGCAACGCGCTCAGCCCGCGGTAGATCGGCCTGGGTGAGACCTCGCGCTTCGAGCAGCGGTTCGATGAAGGCCCGATAGGGGCGCGCCGGGTCTTCAATCATCGGCCGGTAATCGGCGGAGTAATCCGAGTGCACAAACTCGATGGGCGCATAGTCGGCGCTCGACTTCGCCGTCTGCGGGCTGCGCACCAGGGGCGGATAGGCAATGGCCGTGTCACAGCCGAGCTGTTCCTGCGCCAGGGTTTCCACTTCCGGACCGTGTACGCCGGTCAGCTCCTGCTCATCGCGCCAGTCACGAACGCTGGATCTATGGTCGAGCAGCTGAAATCCGCATCTTTCGTAGGTCGGCACATCGCTGGTGCGTCCATCGAGGATCTCCACAGTCGTCGGCCGGTAGCCTGTCTCGTCCGAGTAATTGAGGCTTGCCTCGCAATAGCGCACGCGGCCTGCTGTCGAAGCTTGACTGTCTCCGGCGGCGGCACCGCTACTGCCCGACGCGTTGCCCTGCTGCTGCGCGAGCACGGAGGACATGGACTGATTGGCAAAGGCACTCTGGGTTGTGCCGCCGATGCTTGCGGTGGTGCGGCGGCGCCGGATTGTCTTCGGGCGCGTTGGCGGGTTTTGACCATCTTTATTCATCGCTTGAGCTTACCAGCCCTGGCAGGCCAATCTCGCCTTCAGTTGAAGTTTCATCATAAAACTCATACAAGGAGGACCATTGAGCAGGCACCTTCTCTGACCGGCTGACTGACTGGCCGCCTGGCGGGTACCGCAGCCCCTGAGACAAAGACATTGGAGATCGCCATGACAGAATCCGCAAATCCTGAGGTCGCCCTCATCATCGGCGGCGGCCCCGGCATCAGTGCCAGCTGTGCGCGCCTGTTCCGCCGGGAAGGCATGGCGGTTGCCGTGGCCGCGCGCAATCCGGACAAACGCGCCCTTGAGACCCTCGAAGCCGAGCATGGCGTGCGCCGCTATCAGTGCGACGCTGTGGAACCGGACAGCGTTGCGGCTCTGTTCAGCGCCGTCACCGCCGATCTCGGCGCGCCGCGCCTTGTTGTGCACAACATCGACGGTCGTGTTCCGGACATCTTTCGCAAGGGCATTGCTGAAGCACCGGCGGAGCTCGCCCGGCAGACGCTGCTGAACTCGGCGTTTAGCGCTTTCCTCGTCGGCCAGCAGGCGGCCACCACCCTGCTTAACTCAGCCCCGGATGCCAACGGCGTGCGCGGAAGCATTCTCTTCACCAACGCAAGCGCGGCGCTCAAGGGCTATCCGAAAAGCGGCGCCTTCGCCATGGCATCGCACGGCAAAGCTGGCCTTGCGCAGAGCATGGCCCGGGAACTTCGACCGGAAGGCATTCACGTTGCGCACATTCCCATCGACGCCGCCATCGGCTGGACTCAGGAGGACGGCAGCCGGGCCCATCGCCTGGCCGGGACAACGGTGGATGACAACATGGCGGACCCGGACCGGATCGCCGACGTTTATCTCTCATTGCATCGGCAGCACCGGTCAACCTGGGCCTTCGAAGTGGTGCTGCGACCCTGGGTGGAAAATTGGTAGC
>JBCDDI010000217.1:0-6330 GCA_039180365.1 Pseudomonadota bacterium | reverse complement strand
GTTTATTCACGCCGTCATAGTTGCACGTCACAGTGCCTGCACCGACGTTACAGTCTTCGCCGAGCGTTGCGTCACCGAGATAGGTGAGGTGACTCGCCTTAGTGCCCCGGCCGAGCTGCGCCTTTTTTGTTTCCACAAAGTTACCGATCCGCACCTCATCGGCGAGCACGGTTCCTGGGCGGATTCGGGCAAAAGGACCCAGACTGCAATCGGCGCCAACTTCCGCGCCGTCAACCAGTGTGTGGGCCTCAACGATAACGCCGTCGCCTAAGCTTGAATTCCGAATAACGGAACCCGGGCCTATGCGCACATTTCGGCCCAGGCGAACCTCTCCGTCGAGGACAACGTTGATGTCGATATAGCAGTCTTCAGCCGCGGTTACTGTGCCGCGTATGTCGATGCGAGACGGATCGGTGATGGTGACACCCTCGCGCATCAGTTTTTCTGCGGCCTGCTTCTGGAAAAGTCGCTCGGCTTCTGCCAGCTGGACCCGATCGTTGATGCCCATGACCTCGGCGGGGGCATCCGTCACAAGGCCCTGAACGGGGACACCGCGAGCCACGGCCAGCGCAACGAGATCGGTCAGGTAGTATTCGTCCTGTGCATTGGCGGGCTCAATGTTCGGCAAGAGTTGCTTCAGTAACTCAGCGCTCATCGCCATGATGCCCGAGTTAATTTCCTTAAGGTCGCGTTCTTCCGGTGAGGCGTCGGCATACTCAACAATCGCCCGCACGGCGCCACTTTCGTCGCGGATGATGCGTCCCAGCTGCGCGGGATCCTCGAAGTGTGCAGTCACCAGAGCCAATGCGCCGCTCGCCGCGTGCGCTGCACAGGCTTTGAGCGTTTCGGCGCTGACGAGGGGGACGTCCCCGTAGTTCACCAGCACCACGGACTCGGCGTTAATTCCGGGCAGCGCCTGTTCAACCGCGTGAGCGGTACCATTCTGCTCTTCCTGGAGGACCCAGCGCACAGGCAGGTCTACAAAGCTTGGATCCGCGCCTACGACTTCTTCAACGCGTTGCGCCTGATGGCCGACAACCACGTGCACGCTTTCGGCACCGACAGCCACCGCCGTATCGAGCACCCGGCTCAACATTGGTCGCCCGCCGATCGCATGCAGTACCTTGGGCTCCGCCGAGCGCATGCGCGTCCCCTGGCCGGCTGCCAGCACAACCACCTCGAGGTTGTCTATTTTGTTTACGCTATTCGTGTCCGCCACTGAGGTCACCACCTGATCCAACTCACGCTGGGAAGACAAAGCTTCGCAGAATTATAGGGGCGACAAACAAAAAGGGGGCGACCCTCGTCACCCCCTTTGTAAGCCTGATCGCAGTGTGCGCCTCAGCGTCTGCGCTTCTTGAGCTCCGCCAGGGTCCGCTGTCGGGCCATCGCCTCTGCAAGCGCTGCGGCGGCAGCTGAAAACTCTATCTCGGCCGTCTGCTCCGAGAGCATGCGCTCCGCATCCTGCTGGGCCTCGAGGGCGGCTGCTTCGTCGATATCCTCTGCTCTGAGCGCCGTATCGGCAAGCACGGTCACAACGCCCGGCTGCACCTCGAGGTAGCCGCCGGAGGCGAAGAACACTTCTTCCTCACCGCCATCCATCATGAGGCGAACCGGCCCGGGGCGAATGCCCGTGAGCAGCGGCGCGTGTCCCGGCATGATACCGAGCTCGCCGATGGTGCCTGTGGCGCTCACCATGGTCACGCGGCCGGAGAAAATCTCCTCCTCAGCGCTGACGATGTCACAGTGAATGGTCATGGCCATAGCTGGCTCCTGTCTGCCTCAGTATCGATGAATGCCCGATCAGTCTTCGAGGGTCTTCGCCTTCTCAACCGCATCTTCGATGGTGCCGACCATGTAGAAGGCATCTTCAGGCAGGTGGTCGAACTCACCGTCGAGAATGCCCTTGAAGCTGCGCACCGTGTCGTCGCGGGTGACATAGTCGCCGGGGTTACCGGTGAAAACTTCCGCCACGAAGAAGGCCTGGGAGAAGAACTTCTGCATTTTCCGCGCCCGGTAAACGAGCTGCTTATCCTCTTCGGAAAGCTCATCCATGCCGAGAATGGCAATGATGTCGCGGAGTTCCTGGTAACGCTGCAGCACCTGCATTACGCCCTGGGCAACATCGTAGTGCTCCTGGCCAACGACCAGCGGGTCGAGCTGACGGCTCGTGGAGTCGAGGGGGTCAACGGCCGGGTAGATACCGAGGTCGGTGATCGCCCGGGACAGGGTTACCGTCGAGTCGAGGTGCGCGAAGGTGGTTGCCGGGGAGGGGTCCGTCAGGTCATCGGCCGGTACGTATACAGCCTGCACCGAGGTGATGGAGCCGGTCTGGGTGGTCGTAATCCGCTCCTGGAGCTGCCCCATCTCTTCGGCAAGGTTCGGCTGGTAGCCTACGGCTGAGGGCATCCGGCCGAGGAGGGCCGATACTTCAGTACCCGCAAGGGTGTAACGATAGATGTTGTCCACGAAGAGCAGTACGTCACGGCCATCGTCGCGGAACTTCTCTGCGAGCGTCAGGCCAGTGAGCGCCACGCGAAGGCGGTTGCCCGGCGGTTCGTTCATCTGACCGAAGACGAGGGAGATCTTGTCGAGTACGCCGGACTCTTCCATTTCGTAATAGAAGTCGTTGCCTTCCCGCGTCCGCTCACCGACACCGGCAAAGACAGAAAGCCCCGAGTGCTCGGTGGCGATGTTGCGGATGAGCTCAAGCATGGTCACGGTCTTGCCCACGCCGGCGCCGCCGAAGAGACCTACCTTACCGCCCTTAGCGAAGGGGCAAATAAGGTCGATGACCTTAATGCCAGTCTCAAGCAGCTCGTTACCGCCTTTCTGATCTTCATAGCTCGGCGGCTTCCGGTGGATGGGCATCTTCTGTTGTGCGTTTACCGGGCCCTTTTCGTCGATGGGCTCACCGAGCACGTTCATGATGCGACCGAGGGTTTCTTCACCAACGGGGATGGAGATCGGGGCTTCGGTGTTCTCAACGGACAGACCGCGGGAAAGACCGTCCGAAGAACCCATGGCGATCGAGCGTACAACACCGTCACCCAGCTGCTGCTGCACTTCCAGAGTCAGGCCGGTATCCGTCACCGTCAGGGCGTCGAAAACGTTGGGAACCGCATCGCGGGGGAATTCCACGTCGATGACGGCACCAATGATTTGAACGATTTTGCCGCTACTCATTATGTTGGCCTCTTACTGAATCTCTTTGTTCACTGGTTCGCTCGGGAACCACTTTGTTGTTTCGTTGTTGTCGCGGGGAATAAGACCGCCGCTCTTTACCTTCGTCTGATTCACTCTGTGAATCAGACCGCTGCGGCGCCACCCACAATCTCGGAGATCTCCTGGGTAATGGCCGCCTGCCGCGCGTTGTTGTAGATCAGGCTGAGTTCTTCGATCAGCTTCTCAGCGTTTTCTGTGGCGTTCTTCATGGCGATCATCTTCGCCGCCTGTTCGCAGGCCGTGTTTTCGATCACTGCCTGATAGACCTGGCTCTCGATAAAGCGAGTAACAAGGCCTTCCACGAGCTGCTGAGCGTCCGGCTCGTAGATGTAATCCCAACGGTGCCCGTAGTCGTCGCTCTTCTCCGGATCCAGCGGCAGGAGCTGCCGGATCACCGGCGTCTGCGTCATGGTGTTCACGAAGTCGTTGGAGATGATGTAGAGCCGATCGATCTCGCCACCGGCAAAGGCATCGAGCATGACCTTGATGCCGCCGATAAGGTCGGACAACACCGGCTGCTCGCCCACGTCGCTGATCGTTGCCCTGACGTTGCCGCCCACGGAGCGGAAGAAGGAAATCGACTTGTTGCCGATGAGTCCAAGTTCTGACTCAACACCTTTGTTGTGCCACTCGCCAATGTCTTTCAGGAGCGTCCGGAACAGGTTGACGTTCAGGCCCCCGCAGAGGCCACGATCCGTGGACACCACGAGGTAGCCGATCCGTTTGATTTCATCGCGCTCGGACATGTACGTGTGCCGGTACTCGGGGTTGGCATTCGCCAGGTGCCCGATCACCTGTCGGATCTTCTCCGCGTAGGGGCGGCCTTCGCGCATGCGATCCTGGGTGCGACGCATGCGACTGGTCGCCACCATCTGCATGGCGGAGGTGATCTTCTGCGTGCTTTCAACGCTGCTGATCTTGTTCTTGATCTCTTTACCGACGGCCATCTGTTTTCCTGCTGAGGTCTACGCGTTGGTTAGCGGACAATACTAAGAACGGGGCTTTGCCTTTCCAGGTAATCCTTACTCGTAGCTCTGCGTTGCCTTGAAGGCTTCAATGGCAGCGCGCATCTCAGCAACAACATCGTCGTTGTAGGCGCCGGTCTCGTTGATCATGTTCATAAACTCGGCCTTCTCGGAGTGCATGTACGCGAGCAAATCGCGTTCGAAATCGAGCACCTTCTCAACCGGCACGTCCACCAGGAATCCTTCCGTAGCGGCATAAAGAGAGACACCCTGATCAGCAACGCTCATGGGCCCGTACTGCTTCTGCTTCATGAGCTCTTCAACACGACGACCGTGCTCGAGCTGTCGGCGGGTGGCTTCGTCGAGGTCCGAGGCAAACTGCGAAAACGCGGCAAGCTCACGGTACTGGGCGAGTGCCAGCTTGATACCACCGGAGATCTTCTTCATGAAGGGCACCTGCGCGGAGCTACCCACCCGCGATACCGAGGTTCCCGGGCTCATGGCAGGACGGATACCGGAGTTAAAGCGCTCAGACTCCAGGAAGATCTGACCGTCCGTAATAGAGATCACGTTCGTTGGAACGAAGGCAGACACGTCACCGGCCTGCGTTTCGATGATCGGCAGCGCGGTGAGCGACCCGGTCTGACCTTTCACTTTGCCGCCGGTGACCTGCTCGACATAGTCGGCGTTCACCCGGGCAGCGCGCTCAAGCAGCCGTGAGTGCAGATAGAAAACGTCACCGGGGTAGGCTTCGCGACCCGGCGGGCGCTTCAGAAGCAGAGAGATCTGCCGGTAAGCCCAGGCTTGCTTGGTCAGGTCGTCGTAAATGATCAGCGCGTCTTCACCGTTGTCCATGAAGAACTCGCCCATGGAGCAGCCCGAGTAAGGCGCGATGAACTGCATGGGTGCCGGGTCAGAGGCAGAAGCGGCGACGACAATGGTGTTGTCCATGGCGCCGTACTCTTCGAGCGTGCGTACCACGTTAGCGATCGTCGACATCTTCTGACCGATGGCGACGTAGATGCACTTAATGCCTGAGTCTTTCTGGTTGATGATTGCGTCGACGGCCACCGCGGTCTTACCAATCTGCCGGTCGCCAATGATGAGCTCACGCTGGCCGCGACCAATGGGCACCATGGAGTCGATACACTTCAGACCGATCTGCACAGGCTGATCAACGGACTGGCGGGCAATAACGCCGGGCGCAACCTTCTCGATAGGCGCGGTCTCCGAGGTGTTCAGCGGACCTTTGCCGTCAATGGGATTACCGAGAGAGTCAACAACGCGGCCAAGCAGCTCGCGACCGACCGGCACTTCGAGGATGCGTCCGGTACAGCGGGCCGTCATACCTTCCGAGAGCCCTTCGTAGTCGCCGAGGATAACCACACCGACGGAGTCGCGCTCGAGGTTCAGGGCCATGCCGTAGAGGCCGCCCGTGAACTCGATCATCTCACCGTACTGCGCGTCGGCCAGGCCGTGAATGCGCACAATACCGTCCGATACGCTGACGATGGTGCCTTCGTTCTGAGCCTCAGCCTGCACATCGAGCGCTTCGATGCGGCTCTTGATGATGTCGCTGATTTCAGAAGGATTCAGTTGCTCCATTTTCTTTCCTCAAATATTGCTTGGCCCGGCCGTTTCAACCCTGCCTTCAGGGCGCCGGGACGAGAGCGTTCCCTCAGGTCCGCTGCACGGTCTCCGCCAGTTTTTCCAGTTTGCCTCGTACGGAGCCATCGATCACCGTATCGCCGGCGCGAATGACAGCACCGCCAATGAGCGAGGCGTCTACTTCGCTTGCCATATTCACGTCCCGCTCGAAGCGCTTCGACAGACCGCCCTTCAGGCGCTCGAGCTCGCCATCAGAGAGCGGGAATGCGCTGGTGACCGTAACGTCCAGCGTCGCCTGCTCTTCGGCGCGAAGGGCTTCGAACTGAGTGTGAATTTCGCCCAAGAGCGGCAGTCGCTTGTTCGCGGCGAGCACCTGTACAAAACGCTTGCCTCGATCGTTGAGCTCGGGCCCAACAACCTCCTGGAGACGGTAGGCTTTGGTCATCTCTTCGACGTCCGGGGCCGCCAGCAGGGTCTGCACGGCGCTGTGCTCAGTAGCCGCCGCCAGCAGCAGCAGCATGCGCGACCAGCG
>JBCDDI010000216.1:0-6343 GCA_039180365.1 Pseudomonadota bacterium | reverse complement strand
GAGCCGGTAACATCCGTTGTTCCAGGGGCAGAGATCGTCGTCGACAATTTCCAGCACGGCTTCCCCTTCCATGTCGTAACCGCGCGCGGCAAGGGCGGCTTCCGCATCGACAACGCGGGTCCAGATGCCGTCCCAGGTTTTTCGTCTGAGCCGTCGAGGCTCAAGAAAGAGATTCGGGGCCGGATCATCCTCCGCCACCATGTCGAAGCGGATGCGCTCCACCAGATCATGACTGGCGAAGAACTCCCAGAGCGCGCGATAAGCGCCCATATCGAGCCAGATGAAGTCGAAAACGTCCATCACCTGGCTCGTCTCCGGCATGAGTTCCGGCTGGTGCAGGGTGCGATAGAAGCTGTAGCCCCGCGGCACGTCGTCGGCATCAAAGTAGACGGCGATATAGCTGTGCTGATTGTTTTCCCGGCGGAGCATGATGTCCCAGTAGAAGTCACCGCGGTGCAGGAGGCCGTTCGCATCTTCTGCGTACCGTTTGTAGATGGCTTTAACCAGCGGTAGCGCTTCGTCCTTGTCCATGAGGCGGACTCCGCCGGCGGGCGACTCGCCGAACTGAAACTGAATAAATCGTGGTGGGATCTCGTAAGCAACAGACGTGGTTGTCAGGCCGTAGCCAAAGCGCTGATAGATTGCACCCATGGAGGCCCAGAGAATCGCCAGCGGCACGGAACGCTCATGAGCACGCTGCAGGAGCCCGTCCATGAGCTGCCGGACAATGCCGCGACGGCGGTAGCCGGGATCGCAGGAAACAAGCGTAACGCCATCAGCTGCAACCGCTTTGCCATTGAAACGCTGCTTGAACTCAAAGGCCCCGGAGCTCGCCACCATGCGGTCGCCGTCGAAGGCACAGAGCGTGTGCTCAGGAGCTAACGGCGGCGGTTCCGGCGGGTCTTTCGGCGGTTCGTTGATGGCGAAGGCATAGCCGGTAACCCGATTGATATCGAGCAGCTCGTCTTCGCGCGCCGGGCGAATTTCAATGTTGGCGCCGGTGCTCATTGATCAGCACGCAGCAGTGACAGGCTCATCAGTCTCTCCCCAGGACCTTTCAGCGTCCGCGGAGTGTAGGCGCCCCGGCTGCGCGAGGCTACTCGCACTCCATAGGAACACAGACAACCAGAAGAGTGGCTGCACCGACCTGAGCTGAATTAGGCTTCCACTATGCGCCATAGCAGCCTTTACCCGATATCGCCGCGCTTGCAGCGCTCCCTTCTGCTCCTGGGCCTGCTCGGCCTATCCGGCTGCTCGGACGAGCAGTCACTGGCAAATGTGGCCGACGCTTACCGGATTGAAGGGGCTCACGAACCCATCCACGTACTGGTCCTGACAGCTACCCACGGTTATCGCCACGAGACGGCCATAGCAAGGAGCAGAGAACTCCTGAAAGCCCTGGAGCCAGTTACCGAGTTTAGATTCACCCTTACTGAAGACATCGACGCACTCTCAGCGGAAACCTTAAGCGCTCACGACGTGATCTTTTTCAACAACAGCACGCTGCGTGCGGCAAGGCTTGATGGTCCCACGCCTGGCTGGCGCGACAGCGTGGTCGAGCAGCCAGTGACGCGCGCGCATCAGCAGGCACTCATCGAGTTTCTCGAGCGCGGCGGCGGTGTGGTCAGCGCCCATTCCGGCCTGGATGCCCTCTACGGCTGGCCCGAATATCGCGCCCTGCTGGGTGGAGGCCTGTTTGAAGCCCATCCCTGGACGGAGCAGGTCACGGTGCGGGTCGAAGACAGAACGCACCCCCTCAACGAGGGCCTGGAAGAAAGCTTCGAGATCCGGGACGAGATCTACGTGCTGGACCGCAACCCACGTCCTGAGGTGCAGGTGCTAACTACCCTCGACCTCGAGAGCGTGGATGCGAGTCTCGGCAAGCGGAACGATTATCCACTCGCCTGGTCCCGGGAACATCGGGGCGCGCGCGTGTTCGTGACCAAGCTCGGACACTTCCCCGAGGTCTGGACGCACCCCGCATTTCTGCGCCAGCTTCTCGCTGGCCTGCGCTACGCAGCGGGCCGCTGAGATCCTACAGGGCGGCGCAACCGCCCTGACCCATCGCTGCTTCGCCCAGCAGCCCTACAGCAGGTCGCCGCCGGCGGCTGCAGCCGTGGTGCCATCGCGCTCGTAGGCCTTGATCACGTTCCGACCCACGCGCCACTTGTGCACTTCGTCCGGCCCGTCCACAAGACGCTGACTGCGGATCCCCGTGTACCAGCGGGCAAGGGGGGTGTCGTGGCTGTAGCCGAGGGCGCCGTGCAGCTGCAGCGCCGTGTCCACAACCTTGTGCACCATGTGTGCGAGGAACACCTTGGCGATGGAATTCTCCTGGCGGAGATCCATGCCCTTCTCGGCTTTGTAGGCGATATGCAGCAGCATGAGGCGCGCCATGTAGAGCTCGCTCGCGCAGTCTGCAAGCATCCATTGCACGCCCTGGCGGTCGGCGAGGCGACTGCCGAAGGTTTCCCGTTCGGAAACGTGTTTTGCCGCAAGATCAAGGGCGCGCTGCGCCATGGCGACGTTGTGCATGCCGTGACGCAGTCGGCCGTAAGCAAGACGGTGCTGGCCCATGTCGAAGCCCTTGCCGACGCCGCCAAGCACGTTCTCACGCGGCACCACCAGATTTTCGATCTTGATTTCCGAGTGGCTGCCACCGAGCTTCAGGCCGATCTCCGTGTGCGGCTGCATGGTCTCGATGTTGCGCAGGATCTGATAGCCCGGGTTCGGCAGCTCGACGATAAAGGTCGTGAACTGCTCGTGGCGCGGCGCATTCTCGTCCGTGCGCGCCATCACGACGGCGATGTCGGCGACGCTTGCGGAGGAAGAGAACCACTTTTCGCCATTCAGCACATAGTTGTCGCCATCGAGCGCAGCCGTTGTGCGCATCCCCGTCGCGTCAGCACCTGCCGCTTTCTCGGTCATGGAGTAGCAGATGCGCTTCTTGCCTTCGAGGAGCGGCTTTAAGAACTTCTCTTTCTGATAGTCCGTACCATGCTCGAGGAGCGTGAGCATGGTGGCGTCGTCAGGGCCCTGGGTATTCAGGGAGAGGGCGCCAAGCATGCTTTCCCCGAGCTCCATCTGAACCAGCGCATTGGCCAGCGGCTTCAGACCCATGCCGCCGTGTTCTTCCGGAATGAACGGACACCAGAGCCCCTGGGCCCGGGCTTTGTCGCGCAGCTCCCAGAGCACGTCTTCGAACTCGCGGGTCTCGAGCTCTTTTTCAGCCGGGATGCAGTGCTCATGAACGAAGCTCCGCACCTTCTCGCGAATGGCTTTGGTGTCTTCAGGTATTTCGAAATCGATCATCGTGGATCTCCCCCCAGAGGTGTATTGGTTGTCGTACCGGTAAAGCCGAACGGCCTAGTGTACGCTCGAAGGCGGTTGCACTCCCGCTTTCGTGACTGTCACGCGTGAGTGCCGCAGAGCGGACTGGCGAGTGTATTGAGGGGAGGCCAATGAACGAGCTGGCAGCGGAAGAACAGAAGACTGTCGCCCGGGCACGCAGCTTCGCCAAACAGGTTGCCGCGCCAAACGCTGCGGCCTGGGAAGCCGAGCGGCAGCTTCCGAGGACAATCCTAAAAGCTGCGGCGGAGAAAGGGCTCACGGGACTGCTCGTGCCAGAGCACCTCGGCGGCAAAGCACACAGCGCGACGGCGCTTGCTCAGATCCTTGAAGCCCTGGCCAGCGTCGACCTGGCCCTCGCCTTCAGCCTGGTTGTCCACAACAACCATATGGGCGCCATCGCCCGCTTTGGCTCTCCCGCCCTGCAGGAGCGCTATCTGCCGGAGCTCATGACCGTCGAGCGTCTCGGCGCCTTCCTCCTGACGGAACCTGAAGGGGGATCCGACGCCGCCGCCATCAGAACCCGTGCGGAAAACACCGCGAACGGCTGGCGCATCTCCGGCCGTAAAGCCTGGGTCACGAACGGCACCGAGGCGGACCTGCTCAGCGTTTATGCGCAAACCGATCCCGCTGCCGGCTGGCGCGGCATCGCCGCTTTTCTGGTTGAGGCAGATACACCGGGCGTTATTCGGGAGGACGCCTACGACCTGGTTGGCGGCCACGCCCTCGGCGCCTGTGGCTTCCGCTTCGAAGACTGCCTGGTGCCCGCAGAGAACCTGCTTGTGCCCCCGGGAGAGGGGTTTAAGGCGGCCATGGCGGGGATTGACCTTGCCCGCGCCGGTGTCGCCGCCATGTGTACGGGCATGCTGGCGGCAAGTCTGGCTATCGCTGTGGACTATTTAGCCAATCGGGATGCTTTCGGTGCGCGGCTGTCCACGCGCCAGGGCCTGCAGTGGCAGCTCGCCGACGTGGCGACGGACCTGGAGGCCATGCGCCTCCTCACCTACGCCGCCACCGCAGCCCTTGATGCGGAACGTTTCGCCGCGATCGCCGCGGCTCATGCAAAGAAGTTTGCCACCCGCGCGGCCCTGAGCGGTGTCAGCACCTGCATGCAGGCCCTTGGTGCCAATGGCTTAAAGCAGGAATATCCCCTTGCCCGACACCTGGCCGGTGCGAAGATCGCCCAGTACCTCGACGGCACCACGGAGATTCAGAATATTGTCATCAGCCGCGATCTTTTCGGCTGAGCCTGCAGTCCTCGCCTGAGCTACCATGCAGGCAACTTCTCAAGGGGATGAACCCGCCATGGCCATCGCGCTTACGAAAGACTCCATCGATCTCGGCATCGTCACCCGCAATCCGGAGCCCATGCTCGCCTTTTACCGCGATACGCTGGGCTTCAACTACGAGGGCCAGCTGCCCATGCCCGGTGGCGGCAGCATGGAGCGGCTGCACTGCGGTACGAGCCTCATCAAGCTGGTCACCCCAGGCAATCTCTCCGATCAGGATGCGATCCCCGGCGGCATTCCAGGTGCTACGGGCTATCGCTACTGGACCATATCGGTGGCGGATGTTGCCACCGTCACAGCGGCCTGCGAAGGCGCTGGCAGAAAGGTCGCCGTGCCCCCCATGGAGATCAGGCCAGGTGTAACCATCTCGATCGTCGAGGATCCGGACGGCAACTGGGTGGAGTTCATCCAGAACGGGTGAAGCGCTGAGCGCGGGCGCCCCTAGGCATCCGCCCCGAAACGATACTCGCGGGCCAGGAGCCGGGCCGGCGAGTTACCGGGATCGGCGAACTGCCTGACGTCCTGCGCGATCACCTCCACGCTTTCCGGCCCCGTGTAGAAGCGGTTGCGAAGGTCGTATTCGTTCTCAAAGCCACAGAGGGCGAAGCCGTCGAGGCGCAGGCCGGCGAGGTTCGCGACCACGGAGAGCTGCGTGTAGTGGGTCATGGCCGCATGGTGCTCGAGGGCGAGGGGCCCGTGCACGTCCCGCCAGTGGGCGTCAGATTCCCCATGGCTGAGATCCGGATGGCGCACCATAGGGAAGAGCCCGATTAGACCTGGGATTCCGGGCTTCACGAGGCGTCGGTAAACGACGTAGACGCCCACATCCCCGACCTCCCAGAGCGCCGCGAGGTCATCTGTGGCTGCCGTTACCAGCGCCCGGAAGGGTAGCCGCCGGAAGTCTTCCCGTTCATCGGCATATAGCGTACCGCCAAGCTGCTCCGCGGCGGCGCTGGCCGCCTCGAGGTCCATGCTCGCGGCGGCGAGCTCGAGGATCTGATTCCCGTGTGTTTCCGTCATTGCGCCCCCTGATTGACCGTGCATATTCCATCGAAACCTGAGTACAACATGTTACATCCTGTGAGGTGCCCTACCGGATAATTGCTCCTGCGTTAACCCCCCTTCCAAGGAGCCGACATTGAATTCACCGCTGTTACGTACTGCGCTTATCGTTCTCGCCTTAGCCACGGGCTCCGCCCACGCCTCGCTGATCCAGAACGGCAGCTTCGAAGAAATCGGTGATGCTACGGCGATCGGCAACTACGGCTCACCAACAACCTGGCATCAAGCCGTCGTGATCGACCACTTCAATGGCGATCTCGGCCCCGTCAATTTCAACAGCACCATTCGTCACATTGTTTTCGTCATCGGGACCAAGCTGCACAGTCCCTCGGTTGTTCTGAAGATAGATGCCGCGTGTGTCAGACGGCCCGTTCACCTCGACATCAAGGAAGTTCAGGAAGTCGACATTCTCGCCTGTCGACTGAACAGTCGATCCGGAAACAGCGTTGAGGTTATTGATCGCGGTGATTCCTCGCCCACTATCAACTTCGATGGCTCCGTCTTCCACGAGTACAGAATCGTTGTCGACGATAAGAATGCCCGACTCGGGAATGACGCTATTGATTGGAAGAACTTGCGGGCTGCCGAGCGGGAGAAACGGGAAGAATCGCTGGTCAGCACCAATGGACCGGTCGAACGGATCG
>JBCDDI010000215.1:0-6384 GCA_039180365.1 Pseudomonadota bacterium | reverse complement strand
GGGGTTCAGCGCTCGCGGAGTCAGCGGCCACCCCCGGCTCCGCCGCCGATGCCTCAGCAGTCGGCGCCGCAGAGGCGCTGGCACTGCCGGCGATCAGGCTCAGCAACAGGGCAAACAGAGCAAAGGGGATAACGGTCACCAGGGCGCGGGAGGTCGAAGCAGACACGTAGCGTAACATGCGGGGCAACTTAGCATTGTCAGAGGCGCACTGGCGAAGGCGATCGCGCCACAACGGCTCCCGATCGCCAGGCGGCATCGGCGCCTGCCTCAGAAGGCGCCGGTCAGGTTCAGGAAGAGACCCTGATGATCGTAGTTGAGGTCCGTCAGGTCGTCTGAGAAGTCCGTGAAGTTGTAACCCGCGCCGACCTTGAAGTGCTCACCGAAGTAGCGCGACAGTGCAAAAAGCGCGCCCGCGCGCTGTTCTTCCAGATCCTTCATCTCCAGCACGCGGCCTTCCAGCAGCACTTCCCACTGGGCACGGAAGCGATAGTCGGCGCGCAGCACATAGAGATTCGCTGAGTTGTTAAAAAAGTCAGGATCCACCCGGTCCAGGCTGATCTCACCGACCTTATGCGCGTACTTACCGCCAACACTCAAGCGCTGGGTCAGGTCATAGGTCACGTCGAGCGCGGCAACATGACTCTTCTGCAGATACTGCGCCGCAGCGTTCGACTGAGTGACCTGGGAGGTGGTCGGCACGTTATAGAAGTAGGTGTACTTGAGCATTGCATTCAGGCGATCGTGGCGAACCGGGCGGAACGCGTAGCCAAGGACGGCTTCCGTGTACTCGCCGTCGAAGAATGCGCCTTGTGAGCTGTCGCTCGTGGAGAAGTTGAACCTGCCCAGCAGTCGCGACGAAGGATTCATCTGCCAGCGGAAGGTGTTCCGGTTCAGCCAGGTCTTGCGCTTGTTAACGGATGCGTCCTGCTGCTCTTCCTGATCGTTCCGGTACTCGAGACCACTGGAGAGCTGCAGATTCTCCGTGCCAAAGCCGATGCTGACACCCGCGGCCCGCCGTTCCGTATCCGCACCGGTCAGCCGATCTTCCAGCGTGCCGAAATCGCTGGTGACGGAGAGGTTCCAGCGCTCGGAAGGCGCCAGCTGCATGCCCGTGGCATGGGTCAGGCCCGTCAACGAGCGGCCATGCTGATAGCGCTCCTCGAGGAAGATACTGGTGCTGTCGGAGAGGCGCGTCTTCATGCCGCTGACAAGACTGCCCTGCGGGCCTCGAGCACCCCGGGCGCCGTTATCGGTCCGCTCGCTCTCGAGCGCGTAGTTCATATAGAAGGTGGTGCGTTCAGAGTGCAGGTAGCTGGTACCGACACGGGTTCCTGGCCCGAGGTCACCGTCGGACACCTCGAGGTCGACGCGCAGCTTCTCTGAGAGGAGATAGGAACCACCGGCACCAAAGCGCGCATTGGCGTCGCGACCTTCGTCCGCGTTCAGTGATTCCTGGACAAATCCATAAGCGTTCCACTTGCCCCGGGCGTCGTACCCAAGCTGCAGCACAGCGTCGGTCCGCGCACCGAGTTCCTGCGTTGGCAGCAGTGCGCCGGAATCGTCTTCCCGATCGTCCCGGCGAACGCCGGCGCTCAAATCCCAGCGCGGGCTGAACCGGTAGCCGACATTCAATTCCTGGGCGCTGGTGCTCAAGCCGTCTTCCCGCTCCAGTACGTCGGTTTTACCCCGCACGGAGAGCGCACGCGTTAACTGCAGGCTCAAGGTGCCGCCCCAGGCGTCCGTATCCGTCGGTGTTTCCAGACCGGGGGCCGAGTAGCCGGCTTCCTGGCTCTGACCGTAAAGCGTGATGCGGCCGTCGAGGGGCTTCCAGAGATCATCCAGACCCACGCTCACATCACCGCGATAAGCATCAGCCTTCGCCGGCGTCAGCACGGGGTTCACGGAGTCGAATTCAAAGCCACCATCTCTGGAGGTGAAGGACTGAGCCAGGACCCCTTCACTGCGACCACCCTGGACCTTCACCCAGGTGTTTGCGTTGACCCGGAAGGTCATATCCGCCGCCTGCAGGCTGCTGTCGAAATCGCTGTCGTCGTTGCTGTTTTCGTTCGCCATAAGGCCAACTTTGAGTCGATCGTTCAGCCAGTAGTGCGCCTGGCCACCGGCGGCGATGGCGCTGATGTCGTCGAAGCCCGGCGTGTATTCATAGCGGACCACGAGGTAGGCCTCGTCGCCGTTGGTGCTGTTGGCTCGGACCAGCAGATCGTCAGCGACGGTCGCGGCGAGCGGCTCACTGAGCAGCACCGTCCCCTGCAGGTAGTCGATGTCGTAATCGGTGGCGTAGTTCAGGTTGACCACACCGGTGACGATGCCGGAGGCCTTGTCGCGAACTTCGATACGCACGCGCTCGGAGCCCATGAGGATGTCCTGATGGCGCAGGTAGTAGAAGGAGCCGCCGGTACCCAGGAACTCCTGTCGGCTCGGCACCGTGCCCGGTTCCGCGCCAAAGAGATCAACCACCAGGCGCTTTTCACCGAAGCTTGTGGTCGCTTCAGATTCATAGTGACCCTTCGCGCCATAGAGGCCGCGGTCGACCTGGGCCAGCTCATTGTTCATGTAGCCGACCTTGTAGTTACCCCAGAGGCCGTGACTGTCACCTTTTTCTGCTTTGAGATAGAGCTTGCCCTGAGTCGGAGCAAGTTCGACCACGGTGCTGTCGTCGCCGAAAGTCGGGTAATGAAGGTCCGGGTCGAGGCGCCGGAAGAGCGCGTCGGGCTCTTTGCCGAGGAAGTTGCTGAAGAGCTCATCAAGCTCTCCTTCGCGCGTGTCGAGGCTTGTGGTCAGGCCCCAGCCGTTAGCGAACTTTCCGGAGGCAAAAAACGAGATGCGCCCGGTCATGGACGAATCAAAATCCTGACTGGCGTTGTCGCCCACAAAAAGCTCAGCGTTCTCGCTGCTCGAGGCTTCCGTCCAGGTAAAGTCCGCCATACCCATGTAGAACCAGTCGCGGTTCTCAAGCTCCAGATCTCTGAGATAGAGCTCGCCGTTACCCTGCTGATCAAGGAGGGCCACTTCCACCGTGTGCGCGCCATCAGGGAGGACCACTTCGGAGACGAAATTGCCTGCGCTGTCCTTAGGCACCGGCGCACCCGCCACCCAGACTTCTCTATCCGCCGGCAGTCCCTGACCCTGCACGGTAACCGTGCCGCTGCCGAGGGGAATGTTCTGCAGCGCCAGGGCGTCCTTGCCGTAACCGTCAAAGGCCGGGGTTGGCGGCGGCGGCGCGCCTTCCCGGGTCGTGGGGTCGTTAACCGCGGTGAACAACTCCGCCGGGCTCAGGCCGGAGTGGGCAACCCAGAGCGGCCGGGGATAGGTTTCATCGAAGATGCCCTGCGCATCATAGGCGCGCAGGACGTATTTCAGCTCCCGCACGGGTCCATCGAACTGTTCAGTCTCCGGGCGCCACTCGGCTTCGCCGAGGTCGTCGACGGGAATGACCGCCATGGGTTCTGCTTCCGTGGACTGATCGGCGGTATATACGCGCACCTCGGCGCGGTCCATGAAGGCCGCGTAGTTTGTGTACATGCGGAAGCGGACGGGGGCTGCGACTGCCACGGTGGGATTAATTGTGTGAAGCCGGACGGTGTCTGTGTTCGCGGCCACGTCGAGTCGCGGCTCCGACACCAGGGTGTCAAAGCTGAAGCGAAGATCATTTTCTTCCATGGCCACGTCCGTGCAACGCTGCACGTCCGCGGAGCTGCGCTGGGGATCATCGATGGGCTCACCGTCAACGGTAATCCGCATGAGATTGAGCGCAAAGGGATTCTCCGGCTGCAGTTCCCGGGTTAGCGGATCAACGTCGACGCCTTCATAGTCGTCGAGGACGGCCAGCTCGTCATAGACGATCTGCACTTCCACATAGGAGTCTTCACCCTGAATGAAGCCGGCGTTGATCACGTCCTTCGAATGCAGATAACCCTTGCCTTCGTGCTCCACCTGATCGGCGCTGAGCTCTAGGCGTTCCGCCACTGACTCCATGGTGCGTTTTGCGCGGGCCGTCGAAAGGCCCACGTCATCGCCGTAGATCAGGGCCGTGCGCCGGTCCAGGGCCTCATTGCTGGTGTAGCCGATAAACCGGAGCCGGGCGTTGGAGTGGTCGGCAACCTCGGCCAGACCGCGACGCAGGGCATCGAGATAACGATCGGGGATCACCGGTTGGCCTCGCTCGAGCTCAACGGACGCAATCGGACCCCAGGGCGGGTCGTAGCTGCGGGTAACCACTTCCGATCCGGCGTCTGCGGGGCAGAGCTGCGGCTCGTTCGGCAGTTCCTGCAGCGAATCGTCGTACCAGAACTCCACCTCAACCCGGCGGTTCAGCGCCCGGCCTCTGGGCGTGGCGTTACTGGCTGCAAGGCGGCTCGCCCCATAGCCGTCGCTGGCGATGGCATTCGCCGGGAGGTCAAGCTGATCCTGAACGGCCAGGGCCACCCGGTGTGCGCGCGCTCTGGAGAGACTCAGCTGATCCCCGTAAATCCGGGCGTCTCTGTCTGAGAGCGGTGCATTGTCCGTATGGCCGATGAACTTAACCACCACGTTCTGCTTGTCGGAAAGGTGGTCAAGGGTCTGTTGAATCTGTGTCACAAACTCCGTCGGCACCGTCAGCGTGGCGGCTTCGTAGTGCAGCGGCGAGAGGAGATTCTGAACTCGCGCCCGACGCGCGTGGCCTTCCACATAGCGAAGTTTACAAACCGTTTCCATGCGGCAGATCTTCACCGCCGGGATCTCCTCAACCACCACCACTTCTTCTTCCGCGACGGATTCCGTGAAGAGATCGAACCAGACTTCCACCTCTACGCGGCGATTGAGCGCTCTACCCGCCTCCGTGGCATTACTTGCGACGGGCTTGGAGTCTCCTTCCCACTCGTAGGAAACGGCCTCCGGCGGCAGATCGAGGGCGCGCTGGAAGAACTCGGCCACCTCACCGGCCCGTTCCCGGGACAGGCCATAGTTATCGCCGTAGCGGGCGGCGAGAGCTGCCGAAAGACGCTGGTTATCAGCGTGGCCGACCAGATTCAGGCGCACGTTGGCCCGATTGCGCATGCCATCGAGGACCTCGCGCAGCTCGGCGACGGTGCTGTCAGGCACCTGGGCTACGCCGGACTCGAAGAGAATCGGCGGCACCACATCCTGCAGCTTGATGGTCTCCGGTTCCGCGATGAGCACGTCGCGGACTTCCAGTCGATCACCGGCGTTTTCTAACAGCCGTTCGCTGTCTCTGGACCATCGTTTGAGCTCGATATCGCTCGAGAGGTGTTTTTCCGAGGCATTACCAAGCAGGCGCTCCTCAACGGCACCATGACCAAGCATCGCAGGGAACAGCAGGATTAACAGCCAGCTGGATCGCATCATGGTGCGTCCTCCCGGACCGAGGCGAAGCGCCGGTCCTTCTCGGGCGGTTTACCCATGCGCCAGAAGATTTCCTCTTCGATGGCGAGCCTGTAGTCCGCGTCACGGCTGTCCCAGGCATCGCGGATCATCCTGCGCAGGCGCTTAACCCGGCGTTCCACGAGCTTCGGATCTTCGACATCCGCAAGATAGGAAAGGCGCAGAATGGCCGGCGCCTTCTCCAGCTCATCAACAAGCAGCTCAACGCGCGGCCGCCACTGGGGACGCATTTCCGTGCTGTCGGGCTGGAATACGGGGTCAGCTACATCAAGGCCCACAACCCGATAGATCGAGGCGCCAAAGCTGAAGTGCAGGGCCTTACCCCGGGTCGCGCGCTTGATCTGGAACGGCCGCGTCGACGTTCTGAAACCGCTCGGCAGCGTCCGGTCGTCCAGTTTCAGCATGAAGTTGCTGCCGCGACCGTCGTGGGGCGTGATTGCGCAGGTAATGTGGAACCGCCCGTGCTGATCCGTGAGCGCAGCCAGACCTGTCGGGGTGACGAGTCGAACACCCTGAATGCCGTACTCATCGCCGTTCTGAAGGCCGTTGCGATCGCTGTCGTTGAAGACCTTGCCGGTCACATCGGTGCAGTCGAAGGTTGGGTCCGCAACCATGCGCACGGTCGCCGTGGCCTCCTGGGACAGGGCTTCACCGGTCAGGCCCAGGCGCGCCTGAGCCCGGTTCGTGTATTCGCCTTCGACGACGCCGGCGCCTGGCGCCAGCAGCAGCTCAACGGTGTGTTCACCTTCGGCGGTGAGGGTCAGGTCTTCCCAGATCAGCTCTCCGTCCAACAGCACCGGTTCAAGCGGTTGCCCGTCGACGCGTGCAGACCCTTCGATGTACTTGAAGCCCACCGGATAACGGTCAACCACGTCAACGCCGGGCACATCAATGGTCCAACTGCTCCTGACCGTCAGCGTGTAGGGGACCATCTGCCCGCGGGTCACATTGACCATGGGGGTGGTTTTGGTGATCGACACG
>JBCDDI010000214.1:0-6407 GCA_039180365.1 Pseudomonadota bacterium | reverse complement strand
GCGAAAACCAGCCCAGTTCGGCCATGGACTGCCAGTGCTCGTCGCTGAAGCCATTGCTGCTGGCCACCAGCTTGCGGCGATTCTCGAGTTCATAGTTGTCCTGCACGAATCGGGCAACGCTGTCCTGGAGCAGCTGCTGCTCCTCACTCAGTTCGAAATTCATGCGTTTCTCCTACTTCGATTTCTTCAGGCCGAGGACGTTTTTCGCAATCACGTCCTTCTGCACTTCGCTTGCGCCGCCGTAGATGGTGTAGGCGCGACTGGCGAGGTAGCCGCCCATGCCGCCTTTCGCGAAGCTCGGGCCCACAGCCTTAGCACCCCAGGCGGCGGAGTAGATGCCGCCGGCTTCAACGGTGAGTTTCTGGATGCGCTGCTGAATCTCGGTGCCTTTGAGTTTCAGGATCGAAGATTCGGGGCCGGGAGCGGCGCCCGCCGAAGCCGTGGCCAGGGAGCGAAGCTCCGTGTATTCGGCGGCCATCAGGTCAACCTCAAGTTCGGCGACCTTCGAGCGGAAGGCAGGCTCGTCCATAAGCGTTGCGTTACCACGCTTAACGGTTTGTGCCTGCTCTTTGAGCTTCTCAAGGGCAATGATTGAGCGGGAGATGCCAGCGAGGCCCGTACGCTCGTGCTGAAGCAGACCCTTGGCGTAGGTCCAGCCTTTGCCTTCTTCGCCAACACGATTCTCAACGGGGACTTTGACGTCGGTGATGAACACCGTGTTGACGCTGTGGGCACCACCCAGCGTGATGATCGGCTTCACCTCGACCCCTTCCTGCTCCATGGGGAACAGGAGGAACGTGACGCCTTCCTGCTTCTTGCCGGAATCATCGGTGCGGGTCAGGCAGAAGATCCAATCGGCGATGTGCGCCATGGTGGTCCAGATCTTGGTGCCGTTGACGGTGTAGTGGGTGCCATCCTCAGACAGCACCGCTTTGGTCTTCAGACTGGCCAGGTCCGAGCCAGCGCCTGGCTCCGAGTAGCCCTGGCACCAGTTCACCTTACGTTCGCGGATATCCGGGAGGAACCGATCTTGCTGCTCTTTGTTGCCGTAGGCCATGAGCACCGGGGCCAGCATGCCGAGACCGAAAGGCATGTCCCAGGGGAGGTTGGCCACGGCCGTTTCCTGCTCCCAGATGTAGTGCTGCGTTGGCGACCAGCCTGGGCCGCCGAATTCCGTCGGCCACTTCGGCACATCCCAGCCGCCTTTTTCCCGGGCTTTGGCAAACCAGTCGAGACGCCACTGGTTGTAGTCGCCGGATTTGTATTCGTTTTCCTTGAAGAAGGCGCGGACCTCGTTACGGAACTCGAGGTCTTCGGCACTGAGTTCGATATCCATCAGGCTCGGTACTCTCTTTGATGAAAATTTCGGAGGCCGGAGCTTACTCAAAGTTAGAAATTTTTACTAGAACATTATTCTATATTACGATGGCGCCTTATGGCTGGTCCGACATCATCGTCATCGCCGGGAAACGCCCGTAAACCGGGGCCTGAAGCGGAAGCTGAGGTCCGCGGTAAAGGCTCGTCGGATGCGCTGCTGGAACGGCAGGACGCTTCCTCGGAGCGGAAAAAAGGACGCGTAGCCGCCACGCAGGCGCGCAAGGAAAGCGTCCTGAAAGCGGCGCTCGCCTGTTTTGCGCTGCGGGGCGTTGAACACACCACAATCAGCGATATTCAGCGTGAGGCGCGCTGCAGCATCGGCAGTCTATATCATCACTTCGGCAGCAAAGAGGGGATTGCTGAAGAGCTCTTCCTGGACGGTATCCAGCGCCTGAACCGCGGTATGTTGAAGAAGGTGCGTAGCGCCGGAAGCTGTGAAGAAAGCGTGCGCGCCGTGGTCGACTACTACTGCGAGTGGGTCACGCGCAATCAGGATCTGGCTCGCTATCTCCACTCGCGGGATATCGATTTCACCGCTGAGTCCCGGCGTCGGTTACACGAGATTCACCGCACGTACATCACGGCGATCTTCACCTGGTTTGCGCCTTTCGTGGAGCGCGGTGAGATGCGCGTGTTACCCATCGAGACCTATGTCCCTCTGATCAGCGGTCCCATCCAGGAATACGTGCGCCGCTGGCTCTCGGGCCAGCATCAGACGAGCCCCCGGCGGGTAAAAGCGCTGTTTGCCGAAGCCGCCTGGAATGCGGTAAAAGGCTGACTCGGTCTGGGGCACCGTCGCCTGATTGAGAGGCAGGCGGGACGAAGGGGATTCATGGATTTCGAGACACTTCTTTTTGAGGTGGCTGACGACGTCGCCACCATCACCATCAATCGGCCTGAGTCGGCCAACGCCATGGATCCAAAGATGGCCCTCGAGCTTTCTGAGGTAGCGATCCGCTGCGACGATGATCCTTCCGTGCGCGCAATTGTGATTACCGGCACTGGTCGCATGTTCTGCGCCGGCGGTGATCTCGGCACTTTTGCGGAAGCAGGAAAGGGGACGCAAAGCCTCCTGAAGAAGATGGCCGGTGATCTGCACATGGGGCTCTCGAGGCTGGCCCGAGGCAACGCGCCGGTGATTGCCGCCGTCAACGGCACCGCCGCTGGGGCGGGCCTGTCGCTGGTGATGGCCTGCGATCTGGCGCTGGCCAACGAAAGTGCGGTATTTACCATGGCCTACACCCGTGCCGGCCTGTCGCCGGATGGCAGCTCCACTTTTTACATGCCGCGGAAGATTGGTGATCGTCGGACCCGAGAACTCATGCTGACCAATCGGGTGCTGAAGGCGCCGGAGGCTGAGGCCTGGGGCATCGTTAACCGGGTGGTTGCTGACGGCACGGTGCTCGAGACCGCACAAGACCTCGCGCGGGAGCTTGCAGCTGGGCCAACTCTCGCCTATGGCGCGGTGAAAACCCTGCTGAACGGCACCTTCGAGCAGACGCTCGAATCACAAATGGAACTCGAAGCGCGCGCCATTGCGGCAATGAGCGTCACGGACGACGGTCAGGAGGGCATCAACGCCTTCGTGACCAAAAGACAACCCGAATTCAAAGGAACATGAATATGATCAGCGCTGCGGAACACCCGAAAAAGACCCTCGAAGTTCTGGGTAAAACCATGGCCTATGTAGAGATGGGTGAAGGGGACCCTATTGTTTTCCAACACGGAAACCCGACCTCCTCCTACCTCTGGCGCAACATCATGCCGCACCTGGCCGATCAGGGCCGCTGCATCGCCCTGGACCTGATCGGTATGGGGGATTCGCAGAAGCTCGATGATTCCGGTCCCGACCGTTACACCTTCAAAGAACATCGCGAGTATTTCGATGCTGCGCTGGAAGCCCTTGGGGTGACGGAGAACGTAACGCTGGTGATTCATGACTGGGGCTCGGCCCTCGGCTTCGACTGGGCGAATCGACACCGGGATAAGGTCGCCGGTATCTGTTACATGGAAGCCATCGTCCGACCCATGGACTGGTTCGACTGGCCGGAGGCAGCCACGGATATCTTCAAAGGCTTCCGCTCCGACGAGGGTGAGGCGATGATTCTTGAGAAGAACCTGTTTGTTGAGGCCGTGCTGCCGGGATCGATTCTCCGCGACCTGACTGACGAGGAGATGGCCGTGTATCGGCGGCCGTTCCTTGAGCCTGGCGAGGACCGACGCCCGACCCTGACCTGGCCGCGGCAGATTCCCCTCGGCGGTGAGCCGGCGGATGTGGTGGCGATTGCGCAGGACTATTCGGTCTGGCTGGCCGGCGCTGAAGTGCCGAAACTTTTCATCAATGCCGAACCCGGGGCCATCCTCATCGGCGATCAGCGCGGGTTCTGCCGCAGCTGGCCGAACCAGACGGAGGTGACGGTGCCTGGCAACCACTTTCTCCAGGAAGACTCACCAGACGAGATCGGCACGGCCATTGCCGCCTGGCGCAAAGGGTTTCTGAGCAGCTGATTATGTACACCTTGCACGGACGCCCGCTGCTCGCCGCACTGGTCCTGCTTGCCGCAGGCTGCAGCGGCCCGCTCGGTATGGTGCCCGGTGGCGAGCTTGCGGGAGACGTGGTTGTGGAGCCGGTCAGCGACTGGTCCTTCGCAAGCGATGACTATCTGGCGCTGGAAACCCGCCCGGACGATCCCTACTCCGTAAACCTGAACTACATCGTTCGCGATGGCGCCCTTTACCTGGACCCGGCAGAGGGGCGCAGCTGGCTCGATCACCTTCGTGCCGACCCACGGGTACGAGTCCGACTCAACGGCAAGGTGTATCCGCTTAAGGCGGTGCTGGTCGCCGAACCGGGAGAACTGGAAGGCTTTGAGAGCGACCGTTATGTCTACCGGCTTGATCCCCGGGACTGAGCCGGACTCAGCGCCTTAAGTCCTTCAGCTTGAAGTTGTCCCAGGTCACCAGGCGATCGGGCGTGAAGACGATCCAGCGCGCGCTGTCCCCAGACGCTGTGGCGCTGTTCGGCGGCGGATCCTCGACGGCCGGCTGCCCATGACCACCGTTGTATTTGCGCCCCATCTGCGCCCGCGCTTCCGCGAGGTCCGGCTCCGCGGCTTCTGCCGCAGCATCCTCCAGGACCTGCGCGGTCCCCTGAAAAGTAGCGGCCTGCAGTTCCGGAAACTGTTCATTGCGGTCCACGACAATGGAGCACTCGGGGTTCCGACGCAGGTTGACCACTTTCTGTCCACGACCGAACAGGTAGATCTTGCCGCCGGCCCAGCCAAACCACATGGGAGTCAGGTTAATGCGCGTGCCGGGACCGATCGTTGCAATGCGCATGTTCCAGCAGCTTGTCATGAGCTCCTTGAGCTGTTCATCTGAGAGGGCCAGTTTCTTCGAGATCGGCATGCGGCGTTGCTCCGGTTTCCTGCTGAGGCTTCATGGTAGGAGATTTCGACAAGCTTGAGCGACATTGAGCTGAAGCGCGAAGACGATGAGCAAGACGAGGTCGAGGATAAGCAGTGTCAGGGAACAAAGATGATGACAGACGGCGTTGATCTTGAGCTCGGCGAATTACAGCGACGTCGAGCTCTGTTGCTCGGCGAAAGCGGCAAGGCATGGCTTGCCGGGCTGGAAGCCCTGGTGCTGGCGCTGACCGACCGTTGGGGCCTGCGTCTCGAAGCGCCGCTCGCCGGAGGAACGGAGGCCCTCGTCTATCGGGTTCGGAATCACGTGGATGAACCGCTGGTGCTGAAGTTGGGCCTGCCGGGAAGTCTCGCAACGGAAACGGCGGCGCTCCGCCTTGCGGCCGGGCGCGGCTACGTGGGGCTTGTGGCTGCGGATCCGGCAAACGATGCGCTGCTGCTTGAGCATCTCGGCGGCAAGCTCATCGATGCCGGCCTGTCTGTCCGCCGCCAGCAGGAAATCGTTTTAGCCACCGTGCAAGCCGCCTGGCATCCCGTTGCTGATGCGTCCGCCTTTACAACGGGCGCGGCGAAAGCCCGCTGGCACCTCGAGTTCATTGCCGAACAGTGGTCGGCGCAGGCAGCCGTCTGCACGACGCGGCTTCGTGATGCAGCGCTCGCCTGCTGTCAGGCGCGTCTTGAGGCCTTTGATCCGGCAACGAGCGTGCTGGTGCACGGGGACGCTCATGCCTGGAACACGCTTAGGGTCCCGGGTGAGGACGAGGCCTGGAAACTGGTTGATCCAGACGGCTACTTCATGGAACCCGCCTACGATCTCGGTATCTCCATGCGCGAGTGGATCGACGAATATCTGGCCGGGGAGCCGCGGGTGCTTGGCGAGGCCCGGGCCCGCTGGCTGAGCGATGAAACCGGTATCGATGAGGAACCGATCTGGCAGTGGGGGCTCATCGAACTGGTATCAACGGGCTTCGTCTATCTTCAGCTCGATGAGCCCGCAGCGGCAAAACCCTACTTCGAACTGGCGGAGGCCTGGGTCCCGTGACCTCGCGCAGCACGTTCTCATTCTGCTTCGATGCCCGCCATCAGCGCCGCAAGGCTCTGACTCGCAGGATCGCCGCTCTGCATCAGACCGTGCCTGACGCTGGCCCGGTCTTCCGCTGACCGATTCTGACTGAGCTTCCACTTCCCGATTACGTCTTCGATGGTGAGCTCCACGCCGACGATGTGCTGAGTGAGCCGGTCGATGTAGTCGGGCGGCGCGTCCGTGACGGCCCAGGGCTTGGATTGCCGGGCTTCCTGCCGATCCGTGAGAGCGACAATGAGCGCCTGTAACCATTCACTGTCGTCATTCGCGCTCAGCAAGCCGCTGACATGCACAACTGCGTAGTTCCAGGTCGGCACAACCCGGGAGTCTTGTGTTTTGCTCGCATACCAGCCTGGAGATACATAGGCGGCGGGTCCGTGAAACAGTGCCATGGCTGATTGAGGCGTTGTCAGTGCCTCCAGAAGTGGGTTCGCACGCGCCAGGTGCCCCTGCAGCACGGGTTTTTCCGTATCCGTTTCCGTCAGCAGCATCGGTAGATGCGCCACCTGAGGGCCCAGCGG
>JBCDDI010000213.1:0-6412 GCA_039180365.1 Pseudomonadota bacterium | reverse complement strand
GTAAGCTCTTCGAAGCGCTGCAGGCGCGCCTTGCTCTTGGCCTGGCGGGCTTTCGGATTTGAGCGCACCCAGTCGAGCTCCGACTTGATCGCACGCTGACGGGCCTGCTCCTGGCTGGCCTCGTGCTCGAGTCGTTGTTCTTTGTTCTCGAGCCAGGCGGAGTAGTTCCCTTCGAAGGGAATGCCTCGGCCGCGGTCCAGTTCCAGAATCCAGCCGGCAACGTTGTCGAGGAAGTATCGGTCGTGAGTCACCGCCACCACGGTGCCGGCGTAGTTCGCGAGGAACTGCTCGAGCCAGGCGACGGACTCGGCGTCCAGGTGGTTGGTGGGTTCGTCGAGGAGCAGCATGTCCGGCTTCGACAGCAGCAGCTTGCACAGTGCCACCCGGCGCTTTTCCCCGCCGGAGAGTTTGGACACATCCGCATCCCAGGGCGGCAGGCGCAGGGCGTCGGCTGCGATCTCCAGAGTCCGGTCCACGTCCCAACCGTCGGCCGCATCAATTTTCGTCTGCAGCTCGCCCTGTTGTTCCAGCAACTCGTTCATTTCGTCATCGCTCATGGGCTCGGCGAACTTGTCGGCGATAGCGTTGTATTCGTTAATCCAGCCCATGAGCTCGCCGAGACCTTCTTCGACGTTACCGCGCACGTCCTTGGATTCGTTGAGCTGAGGCTCCTGGGGCAGGTAGCCGACGTTAATGTCCTTCTGCGGCCGGGCCTCACCGTCGAATTCCTTGTCTTCACCCGCCATGATCCGGAGCAGGCTCGACTTGCCGGCGCCGTTCAAACCCAGCACGCCGATCTTGGCGCCGGGGAAGAAGGACAGGTTGATGTTCTCGAGGATGACCCGCTTGGGTGGCACCATTTTGGTGACGCCCTGCATGGTGTAGACGTACTGAGCCATGGTTTCGTTTGCTGGAATTTGGGACGGGGCACACTAACAGAATGGCTGGGCTGTTCAATTGGTGGTCCCCGGAGGTGGTGGTTTCAGGCATCGAACGCCCTGGAGCGCTGCCTGTCGGGGACGCTCGAGACGTCCGTGTGCGCTCGGGCTGCGGCCGTCCCTGGCCGCAGACCGCCCCGACAGACAGCGCTTCAGACCGTCCGCTGCCTCGACCGCCTCCCTGAATTCACCGTTGATCCACTCAGGTCGATGGACCGTGATCCAGGATTCGGCGACTTCCCTTAGCCGAACAGATTTACGATTTACCTTCTGTAGGACGATCCATCAGCCCGAACCCACCCCACACAGCAGTAGCTGTCTGCCCCTGAAACCACCGATATCCGCGAGCTGCCGAGGGCTTGGGGCCAGGGGTAAAGGTTTCGGGGCGGTCTGCGGCCAGGGACGGCCGCAGCCCGAGCGCACAGGGATGTCTCGAGCGTCCCCGAAATGCCCTACCCCCTCCGGCAGGACCACGGATTCCCCCGGGAAATCCAGTGAATTTCACCGTCAGACTGAATCCCTTTCGTTTAGGGGAACCCCATCCCGTAAGGTAGAATGCCCGCCTTCAAAACCACCAAGACGACGGCCCCGACCGAATGTTTACCACCGACCAGACCATCGCCAGCTTTGATGCCGAAATCGCCGCCGCCATCGGCGAGGAAGACCGCCGCCAGGAAGAGCACATCGAGCTGATTGCCTCGGAAAATTATGCGAGCCCCAGGGTCATGGAGGCCCAGGGCAGCGTGCTGACCAACAAGTACGCCGAGGGCTACCCGCACAAGCGCTATTACGGCGGCTGCGAGTACGTCGATCAGGTAGAGGTACTGGCCATTGATCGGGTGAAGGCGCTGTTTGGCGCCGACTATGCCAACGTGCAGCCCCACTCGGGTTCTCAGGCTAATGCAGCCGTTTACCTGGCGCTGCTTGAGCCGGGAGACACGATTCTGGGCATGAGCCTCGATGCGGGCGGTCACCTGACCCACGGTGCCGCACCCAACTTCTCCGGCAAGACCTATAACGCCGTGCAGTACGGGCTGAACAATGACACCGGCGAGGTGGACTACGACGAGATTGCCGCCCTGGCAAAGGAGCATCAGCCGAAGATGCTCATCGGCGGCTTCTCGGCCTACTCCCGCCAGCTCGACTGGCAGAAATTCCGCGACATCGCCGACTCTGTAGGCGCTTACCTCGTGGTGGACATGGCCCACGTCGCCGGCCTTGTCGCGGCCGGTCTCTACCCGAGCCCGGTGCAGATCGCCGATGTCACCACTTCCACCACTCATAAGACCCTGCGGGGCCCCCGCGGCGGCATTATCCTGGCGAAGTCGAATCCGGAAGTGGAGAAGAAGCTCAACTCGGCCCTCTTCCCGGGATCTCAGGGTGGTCCGCTCATGCACGTGATCGCGGCTAAGGCCGTGTGCTTCAAGGAGGCCTCGGAGCCGGCTTTTATTGAGTACCAGAAGCAGGTGATCGCCAACGCCCAGACCATGGCAACGGGCTTTCAGTCCCGGGGGTACAACGTGGTCTCCGGCGGCACAGACAATCACCTGTTCCTGCTCGACCTCATCGACAAGGACATCACCGGCAAAGCGGCCGACGCCGCCCTCGGTCGGGCAAACATCACCGTGAACAAGAATGCGGTGCCGAACGATCCCCGCTCTCCCTTCGTGACCAGTGGCCTGCGCATCGGCACGCCGGCGGTCACTACCCGCGGCTTCCGGGAAACGGAATGCGCTACGCTCACGGATTGGATGTGTGACGTTCTTGATGACATCGAGAACGACAACATGGTCACCTCCGTGCAGCAGAAGGTGAAGAAGCTCTGCGCCGACTTCCCCGTTTATCAGGCGAACGCTGCCTGAGGCAGGCAGCGCGAGGCGTCGGCTCATGCACTGTCCCTTCTGCGGCGCTGACGACACCAAGGTGATCGATTCCCGGCTCGTGGCCGAGGGCGACTCGGTCCGCCGGCGCCGGGAATGCCAGACCTGCGGGGAACGCTTCACCACCTTCGAGACCGCCGAGCTCGTCATGCCGCGCGTTGTGAAGAGCGATGGCACGCGGGAGCCTTTCAACGAAGAGAAGCTGCGCCGGGGTCTGACCCGGGCCCTCGAGAAACGCCCGGTTTCCATCGAAGAGATCGAATCGGCGCTCAACCACATTACCCATCGGCTCCGCTCGACCGGGGAACGCGAGCTGCCGTCCCGGGCCGTTGGCGAAGAGGTCATGCAGGAGCTGAGGAAGATCGATGGCGTCGCCTATGTTCGCTTTGCATCGGTCTATCGGGATTTTCAGGATGTGAGTGAATTCCAGGACGAGATCCGCAAGCTCAAGGCGGCTGCGCGAACGGAAAGCGAACCGGCACCTTCGAACGGCGACGCCTGATGACAGACTCGGACGGACTCTTTCTCCGCGCCGCCCTCGCCCTGGCTGAAACCGGCTGGATACAGACCACCCCAAATCCCAGCGTTGGCTGCCTGATCGTCAAAGACGGTCAGGTCCTCGGACGCGGCTGGACCGGGCGCCCGGGGGAAGGTCATGCGGAGGTCCATGCCCTTCAGGATGCTAGAGAGCGTGTGGGTGCTGAGGGCATCCGTGGTGCTACTGCCTATGTGAGTCTTGAGCCCTGTGCCTTTCACGGGCGGACGCCGCCGTGCGCCGAAGCGCTCGTTAATGCCGGGATCGCGAGGGTGGTGGGTGCATTGACGGATCCGCACCCGAAGGTGGCCGGCAGTGGCTACGGTCAGCTCGAAGCTGCGGGCGTCATCGTCGATCGTCATGAACTGCCGGAAGCCCGGGCCATGGTGGCGGGTTTTCTCTCCCGGATGCTGACCGGCCGGCCGCGAGTTCGCATAAAGATTGCAGCCTCCCTCGATGGGCGCACGGCGATGGCCAGCGGCGAAAGCCAATGGGTAACAGGCGATGCCGCCCGGGCCGACGTGCAGGGGCTTCGGGCAAGGAGCTGCGCCATCATCACCGGTTCGCAGACAGTACGGCTGGATAATCCGGCGCTTACGGTCCGGCATCCGGCCTATCGCTACCGGGACGAGATTCGTCAGCCCCTGCGGGTCGTGCTCGACAGTGCCGCGAAGCTTCCAGGCGATGCGAAGATATTTGGGGAGCCGGGCGCCGCCCTGGTTGTGCACAGTTCGGGCACGCCGAGCCACGATCGCGCGGAGTTTCTCAACCTCCCCGCAACACCGGCGGGCGGCATCGACCTCGGAGCGCTGCTCGATGCCCTTGGGGAAAGGGGCTGCAATGAGGTCCTTGTGGAGACGGGCCCGATTCTGGCCGGTGCGTTTTTAGACGCTGGTCTCTGGGATGAACTTGTCGTGTACCTGGCGCCGAAGTTGCTGGGCAGCGACGCCCGACCTCTCGCCCGACTGCCGATCGCGCGCATGATCGATGCGATTGAGGCTAAAATCGCGGACCGCGCGGAGCTGGGGGACGATATTCGACTCCGGCTCGTCCCGGCAGACACCGCGTCGCACACGAGCTGAGGGCGCGCTCCGAGCCGTACCCGCGGCTGGTTTTATTTCTCGAGGTTGGCAGTAGCAGTGAGTCAGGCGGCGAAAACAGGAAAGTGGGCCCGGCGTAAAGCCCGGCGCGCGCTGGTGCAGGCCGTCTATCAGTGGCAGATGGCCGGGGGCGCGACCGCTGAGATCGAAGAGGAGTACCGGAGTAACGGTTCCCTCGACAAGGCCGATGCAGACTTCTTTCAGGAGCTGCTGCGCGGTGTGCTGCTGAACGCCGGTGACGTTGATGCGCTGCTTGCGCCGGTGGTGGATCGTACGCTGCCGGAGCTCGACAACGTGGAGCGGGCGGCGCTCCGGCTGGCGGCCCGGGAGCTCGCCACCCGTGAAGACATTCCATACCGGGTAGTGATCGATGAATACGTGGAGCTCACCAAGCTCTTTGGCGCTGAAGACGGTCACAAGTTTGTGAACGCCGTGTTGGATAAGCTTGCGGTATCGCTCAGGCCCGTGGAAGTCGCGGCTCGTGAACGAGTTTGAACTCATTGATGGCATCCTTCGTGAACTGGGGCCCGTTGCCGACGGCGGCGTCATTGGCCCCGGCGATGACTGCTCCGCCCTGACGCCTCCCTCGGGCGAACTCCTCGTCTCTTCCATCGATACGCTGATCTCCGGCGTACACTTCCCGGACGATGGTCCCGGTGATCAGGTGGGCTATCGCGCCATGATGGTGAGCGTCTCTGATCTGGCGGCCATGGGTGCCGAACCGGTGCAGATGCTTGTCGCAATGACCCTCGAAGAAACCGACCAGCGCTGGGCGCTGGCTGTCGCGCGTGGTATGCGAGAGGCCCTCGAGGAGACCGGTGGAAAACTCCTTGGTGGTAATCTCGGTCGCGGGCCGCGGAGTATCACCGTCAGCGTGCATGGCTTCTGTCCGGAATCTGAGCTGTTGCTCCGCTCCGGCGCGCAAGCGAACGATCAGATCTTTGTTACTGGCCCGCTCGGTGCTTCAGCAGCGGCGGTTGCCCTCGAGCGCCTCGGTGTCCCCGATGATCCTTTGACCGCCCGCTATTATCGACCGCAGGCACGGACCCATATCGGCCTGAAGCTCAGAGGTGCCGCCACGGCAGCCATTGATGTGTCTGATGGCCTGTTACAGGATCTTGGGCATCTGTGTGCCGCAAGCGGCCTGGGAGCCGAGCTTGTGAGCGGGCAGATTCCGGTCGCTGACGGGGCTGGCCTCGACCATGCGCTGCATGGTGGTGACGACTACGAGCTGCTCTTCACAGCGCCCACGCTTCCAGACGGTGTCGAAGCAGAAGCCATCGGGGTAATGGTGTCCGAGGCAGGCATTCGCCTTGATGGCGAAGCGGTAACCATCAAGGGTTATCAGCACTTCCTGTGAAAGCGACCGGCACACTCGGTTGGCAGCACTGGCGCGATCCTGCGGTTCTTGCGGTTTGTGGTTTCGGCACCGGGTTCTCGCCGGTGGCACCGGGCACTGTCGGCAGTCTTGGTGCCGTTGTGGTCTGGTGGTTTCTGCTCAAGGATCTCGCCTGGTTCTGGCAACTCGGTGCGATTGCCGCGGTCACCATTCTGGGAGTCTGGCTTATTGCCCGCGTTAACGCCCGCTATGGCGTTGGCGACGCCGGCGCTATCGTCATCGATGAGGTGGCGGGGCAATGGATTGCGCTGCTGTTGGCGCCCGCCAGCCTACTCGCCGTGGTACTGGCCTTTGCGCTCTTCCGGCTTTTTGATGTCTGGAAGCCCTGGCCCGTGGGCTGGCTCGACCGGAACCTTAGAGGTGCCTGGGGGGTGATGGCCGACGACCTGGCCGCCGGAGGAATGGCTTTCGCTGTGCTGCAGTTCACGTTCTTAATTCTTCCGCACATCTGACCCGCATCCGGTCCGCTAAACTCTTGGGACGTATGAGCCGCGCCTGTCGCAGGCGTACTAACGGCCGCCAGTGCAGGACAGTTATGCCCAGGGAACGCACATTGTCAG
>JBCDDI010000212.1:0-6413 GCA_039180365.1 Pseudomonadota bacterium | reverse complement strand
GCTCCCAGAAATAGGTGTTTACGTAGAGGTTCATGACGTCCGTGAACCCCGTTGCCGTGGTGATCGTGAGAATGGTCAACACGAGAATCACGTAGTTGCGGCTGGTGAAGGCGCCTTTCAGATCCTTAAGAAACTGTTTTGCGGAGAACTTCTGCGCTTCCGGCGCGTGCAGTTTCGGAATCAGATGATGGGTGCCCAGCGCGCAGGCGAGGATCGCGACCACGATTACCGCCGCACCGGTGAGCGCATAAGCACCGTAGGCACTCATGTCCAGGCGGCCGTCGGCGAACTCCGCGGAAGGCGCGAAGAAAACCAGGTACCCCACCTGCACCATGCCGATGGCCCCGACCCAGCCGAACAACACCCGGAAGCTCAGGATCGAGGTGCGCTCGTCATAGACCGGCGTCATTTCAGGCACCAGCGAATTGCTGGGCACCAGATAAAAAGTCATGGAAAAACGAACACCAACGGCGAAGACCAGCATCCAGGTGAAAAGTCCCGCCTGGCCCATGTCGCTTGGTGGATGGAAGAGCAACACGAAACAGGCAGCCATGGGTAGGGCGGCGGCGTACATGAAGGGATGCCGGCGGCCCCAGCGGGTTTTGATGTTGTCGGAAATGCTGCCGATCAACGGATCGGTGATCGCGTCCACCACCAGGGCCACGAGAATAGCCGTGCCTGCCAGGGACGCGGAGAGTCCAGCGACCTGGGTGTAGAAGAACAATAAGAAGGTATTAAAGGTGGCGTTCTTGATGCCGTCGGCGATCGACCCGGCACCAAAGAGAATTCGGGTGCGTACGGATACCACGTGGGTCGGATCAGCCATCAATACCTCTTTCTTGGTGTCTGTGTGCAGGACGCCGGGCCCCGGAGTGTAACCGCTGGAGAGGGCGGTGCGGGTATTGCGCAGGCCACGCTGGTCTTAAAGACCGAAATCAGCCGATACTCTTTCTCCCACCTGCAGGAGCTTCTCATGAGCAGCAGCGACTACATCCGCGGCAAAGTTATCGTCATCACTGGTGCTGCGGGCGGCTTTGGCCGTCTTGTTGCAGAAAAAGCCGGCGCCCGTGGCGCGCGAATCGTTTGCGCAGATCTCGATGAGGGAGCTCTTGCTGAGACCGGCAGTGCGCTGGAAGGCGCCGGAGTGGAAGCACTCTGCCAGCGGGCGGACGTCACCAGCATGGCGGATATGCAGGTGCTCGCGGCGGCCGCCGTAGAGCGCTTCGGTGCCATCGATGTGATGGTGAACAATGCCGGCATCATGCCGCTTGCCTTTTTCTCCGATCACGAATCCGCGCTACCGGCCTGGGAGCGCTGTATCGATGTGAACATCAAAGGCGTGCTGCACGGCATAACGGCCGTTTACGACCAGATGATCCATCAGGGATCGGGGCACGTCGTGAATCTGTCGTCGATTTACAGCAACTTCCCCGTTGCGGGGGCCGCGGTATACGGCGCGAGCAAAGCCGCCGTGAACTTTCTCTCTGAATCGCTACGGGTTGAATCCCGGGGACGTATCAAAGTCACCAACGTGCGACCCACTGGTGTGCCAGGGACCAATCTCGGTACCGGCATCGTCAATCCGGAAGCCATCGTCGGCATCCTCGGGCAGAACGCACCGGCCTATCTGCAGCAGATGGGAGCGCATCAGGCGGGCGAACTGCCGGCGGAGCAGCTCGATGCGGAGAACATCGAGTACTACGCTCTCGATCCCGAGCACCTGGCGGAGCAGATTGTCTACGCCATCGATCAGCCGCTCGGGGTCAGTATCTCGGACATCACCGTCCGCGCTGCCGGAGACGGCTACATCCTGTGAACGGTTTCCTCGAGCTTGTCGCCGTGCAGCTTGCGGTGGCGCTCGGTCTCGGGCTGCTGGTCGGCCTGCAGCGGGAATGGGTAGAAGATAAGCCGTTGGGGCTTCGGTCCTTCGCGCTCATCACGCTGATTGGCGCGCTCCTCGGCCTGTATGTCGAAGCGTCCGGCTACTGGATCGTCGCCGTTGGTCTCCTCGCCGTGACGGTTGCCATCATCACACACAGTCTGCTTCTTGCCCGAGAGGCTGCTGTGGAGGGTATGACGACGGAACTCTCAGGTATCGCGATGTTCCTCGTTGGCGCCATGACCACCACAGGCTATCTGGTTGAGGCGGTGGTGCTGACCGGCGTTGTCACCCTGCTGCTGCACTGGAAACTGCCGCTGCACACACTCACCCGGCGCATCGAACCGGAGGAGTTTCAGGCGGTCGCGCGCTTTGTGCTCGTCACCCTGGTGGTGCTGCCGATCCTGCCGAATCAGGCCTTCGGCCCCTACGAGGTGCTCAACCCGTTCCAGATCTGGCTCATGGTGGTGCTGATTGTGGGTCTGAACCTGGCTGGCTACTTTGCGCTGCAGTTTTTCGGCGGCCGTGGTGGGGCCCTGCTCGGCGGCGTACTCGGCGGCCTTATTTCCAGCACGGCTACGACGGTGAGTTTCTCCGCCCGCAGCCGGGAGGATCGGAATCTTGTGCCGCTGGCCGCCGTGGTGATTCTTATCGCCTCCGGGTTCGTGTACGCGCGCATTCTGATCGAAACTGCCGCTGTGGCCCCGGCGTTGCTTGGGCACCTGGTGTTGCCTGTGCTCTCCTTTAGCGTCTTGTTTGCCGCCGTAATTCTCGCGTTTCTGTTCCGCTTCGAAGACGGTGAAGGGGAAGCGGTGTCCCACGGGAATCCGGCGCAGCTGTCCACCGCGCTGGTCTTCGGTGCCGTCTACAGCGTCGTGATCTTCATCAGTGCGGCGGTTTACGAACGCTTCGGTGCAACCATGCTGTATCCCGTCGCCGTGCTCTCGGGACTGACGGACGTGGATGCAATTACGCTCTCCACAGCACAGCTCTTCCGGGAGGGCAGGCTCGTTGCGGAAACAGCCTGGCGGGTGATCTTCGTGGCATCACTTGCCAATCTGGTTTTCAAAGGCGGCGTGGTTGCCCTGCTCGGAGGTCCAGCCCTGCGTCGGCGGGTGCTGCCCGCCATCACCGGCCTGACGCTGGCCGGCGTGAGATCTTCCTGACGCTGACGACTTGCCAGCGCTTGGAGCCTCCCTCGGGCCCTCGGTAAACTCCCGTAGCCAGAATCCACGGAAAACGCTGAATGACGATCGCCCAGCCCGGTCAGCGGGTGCTCATTGCCGGCGGCGGCATCGGTGGTCTCACCGCTGCGCTTTGCCTTGCCCGCGATGGCCATGAGGTTGCGCTTTTTGAGCAGGCTCCGGTTTTTGCCGAGGCGGGCGCAGGGATTCAGCTTTCGCCGAATGCCACCCGGGTGCTTCATTACATCGGCCTGGAAGCCGCGCTTCGTGAGACGGCTTTCCTCCCGGTGGGCACGCAGTTCCGACACTGGCGAAAGGGCGAGGTGATTAATGAATCACCCCTTGGTGAAGCCGTACTCGCGGGCTATGGCGCGCCTTACTACCACATGCATCGCGGTGATCTTCTCGCCGTGCTGGTTGCGGCGGCGGAAGCAGAGTCCGGCATCGAGTTGCATCTGAATGCAACCGTGACCGGCTTCGAACAGGAAAACTCATCGGTGCGTTTGCTTCTTACGGAGCGCAGCGTAGAAGGCGATCTGCTCATTGGCGCCGATGGCATTCACTCCCGAGTGCACGAGGCGCTCTGGGGGGCTGCTAAGCCCACGTTCACCGGCAACGTTGCCTGGCGGGCGCTGGTCCCGGCAGATCGCCTCCCGGAAGGTCGCGTTCGGCCCATGAGCAGCGTCTGGTGGGGACCGGGCAAACACTTTGTGCACTACTACGTGCGCGGCGGCGAGCTTGTTAACTGCGTTTGCGTTGTCGAAAAGGCCGGCTGGGAGGTGGAATCCTGGACCGAGCCCGGGGACTTTGCGGAGCTGAAAAGCGATTTCGCCGGCTGGCATGAGGATGTGCAATTACTCATCGATCAGGCAGACCGCGACTCGCTCTTTAAGTGGGCGCTGCATGACCGACCGCCCATGAGTCGCTGGGGGGAGGGCCGGGCGACGCTGCTTGGTGATGCCTGCCACCCGACGCTGCCTTTTATGGCTCAGGGCGCCGCCATGGCGATTGAAGATGCGGCCGTGCTTGCCGGGTGTCTGGCTCAGGAAGACGTTGCGCCGGCCCTCGAACGTTACGAGCACCTCCGGCGCCCGCGCACCGCGGGTATTCAACGCGGCTCTCGCCGCAACGCCACGGTCTTTCACTTGTCGGGGGTTAAAGCCTGGTTGCGTAATCGAGGCGCACGGGTGGCCCGCGGCAGAGCCATGGACGGGCTGTTCCGCTACAACGCGCTGACGGCTGCGGAAGAATCTGCTCACGAGTCCGCTACTCACGAACAGTCAAACTGATCCACAGGCGTTACACTCAAGCGCACGTTTAAAATACTTCGATCATCAAACCGCCCGAAGGAGACCCGCCATGAACAAGGTTGAAGGACTGCATCACCTGGCCATCTGCACGGCCAACATGAAAGAACAGATCGAGTTCTTTACGGAGAAGCTTGGCATGGAGCTGCAGGCCCTTTACTGGATGCACGGGGTGGCGAATACCTGGCACGGTTTTCTGCGGCTGAACGATGAGAGTTCCATCGCCTTTGTCTGCAATCCGGAGATCGGCAAGATTCCCCAGGTCCTTGGCGAATCCCACGCGGGTAATCCCGGGGCGAATTCAGCCGCAGGCACCATGCAGCACCTGGCGCTGAAGGTGAAGAACAACGAGGAGCTCATGGCCATGCGCGATCGGCTCCGCGCCAAGGGAGTGCCCGTCATGGGTCCCATCGACCATGGCATGTGCGTGTCGATCTATTTCGCCGGACCGGAAACGTTGTCCCTTGAACTCTCCTACTCCGAAGAACCGATCAATAACGCCGCCTGGATCGATCCGGAGGTGGTGGAGCTCGCGGGGATTTCTGCGGAAGAACTCGAGCGCTACAAGAACCCGGCGGGCTTTTCCGATTCCTCCGGCACCGTGCCACAGCCGAACGTTGCCGAGGCGCCCGGCCCGCACATGACGAACTATCCGGAAGGCGCCTACGAGGCGATCATGAGCGTGCCGGACGAGCAGATCCTGCACATGGTGACGAACGAGCCGCCGGTCAAAGTCTGACGGATGCTCCCGGCCCATAGGCAAAATCGCAGGAGTTGTTTGTTTACAGCATCGAATCGATAGCCACCGACTCCGGCGCGCCGGCGCAGCTGTGCTCTCTGGCCCAGGCAGACGGTGTCTGGCGAAATCTGCTTCGAAACACGGCCGCAAAATGGCTGGGACTCGCGTAACCCACTGCCAACGCGACTTCGGTCACCGATGCCCCGCGGCCAAGGAGGGCCTGCGCGGCCTCGAGTCGCGCGTTTTCGAGGTACCCGTGTACGGTGGTTTTCAGCTGCGCCCGGAAGCCGCGCTTGAGCTGTGTTTCGCTCATGGCGACGGCATTCGCCAGGCGGCTGATGGTCCAGGCTTCTTCGGGCGCTTCGCTCATGAGTGCGGCGGCGGCTTCGATCTTCCGACGCTCGCGACCGGCAAGGGCGCGTACGGGTTGTCCTGCGTCGAGCACGAGGGAAAGGGCTTCCAGAGCCCGGCTTTCCAGAAACAGGCGGCGACTCGGCCCTGTCAGGCTGCAGCAGCGGATGTCCTGCTCCAACGTGGTCAGCCTGGACGTTGTGTCCATTGCGGCGAGCACGTTGGTCCTTCGGCAGGTGTTTCGATCGCTGCCGCTCAGCAGAGGCTCGAGGTGCTCGATCCCGAAGCGCTCGAGCAAGCTCGGCGCGAACTGTAGATCCGTGCCGCGAAAGCGGCAGCGCGGGGCAATCCGGTTGTAGCCGCGGGCCCATTCGCGCGTGTGCATGACGACAACCTGGCCCGGTCTTACGGTGAGCTCAGGGCCCTCCTCGAGGCCCATGACGCCGGCACCGCTGTGGAGGAACGCAAGACTCAACGCCGGCGGACCGCTCACAACGTTCTCATAGCCGTCTTCAAAACGGGTATCGAAGTGATTGACCTCCAGCGTTTCGCTCACCTGCTCTGACTCAAGCCGTGCCATGAGCTCGTTGCCGTTTGCTGCGCGTGTTGAGTAGATGGTTTGTGCCTTTCGAGCGTGATGAGAATTAGTCTCAATTAAAATTGGTCCGATGTCGACGGTTTCGGCCCGTTTTCGCTCGCGAAAGAGCGGCGGCGAAGGGATGCTGAGGCTCATTGTTGTAACCGGAGGCGAACATTGGCGGACGCGGTAACGGTACTGGGAGGCGGGCTCATCGGACTGCCGACCGCATTAAGACTGGCGCAAGCCGGACTCCAAGTGACCCTTGTCACCGATGAGCCGCTGCCCACCACGGCGGCGGCCGCCGCCACGGGCTTGGCGGGCTTTGCCTTTTCAGCGCCGGTAGATCGTGTACCCGGCTGGCGCGCACAAACGG
>JBCDDI010000211.1:0-6421 GCA_039180365.1 Pseudomonadota bacterium | reverse complement strand
CCGCTGATCCGTGCGTAAACGAGCCGCGAATTGAGGCCCTTCAACCGATCGTACTCAAGCTCATAGCGATCAAGCTGGTCGTCGAAGAAGTTGTGTACCAGGACGTCGGCCTGTTCCACAAGTCGGTGCAGAACCGCGCGACCCTCAGCCGCGTTGAGGTCGATGGCCAGGCTGCGCTTGTTTCGGGAGGTGAGCAGCCAGTTGTAGTCCGTACGCCAGGGCTTTGAGAGCGTTCGATAGCCGTCCCCGGCGAAGGGCTCCACTTTGATGACATCAGCACCGAAGTCGCCGAGCACCGTGGCCGCCCCCGGCCCCGCCAGAAAAGACGCCACATCCAGCACCTTGAGGCCCGCAAGCATGCGCTGCTCCCCCCTGATCTCCTCGCGATTATCCTCTGCCATCTCGCTCCCTCCGCCTCAGACCTTGGCCACTGGAGGCGTTAACCCCGCCTCTTCGGCAAAGGGTAGCAGCCGATCGAGCGTGCCGTCATCGAGCGTGATCCCCTCCCTGAGCTGGCGCTCCCGCCTTGCCCAGGCACCGCGGCCCGGCACTCGGATGGGGTGTTCTGTTGAATCCGGTGCACTGCCCTCAATGCGCTCGAAGAGGAACGCCATCTCCCGTTCGTAGTCCGCCTGATCGCCAAACGCTGCGGGGTTAAAAACCTGCAAGAACACGCTGTTCTGTTCACTGAACTGACCCTGGCCGGCTTCGCGGCCGAAGCCATTGAGCGCCTGGGTCAGTACTTCGGTCATGATCGTCAGCGCATGGCCTTTATGACCATGTCCGAGGCCCCCGACAGGCATGACGGACCCGCCCTGCCCAAGCGCCTGCGGATCGGCCGAGACCTGCCCATCCCGCGTTTTCAAGGCCGCTTCCGGCAGCGGCTCACCCAGTCGCGCTGCGCGCGCCACCTGGCCCCCGGCGGTGATCGCCATGCTCACATCAAAAAGCACAGTGCCCGCAGCCGACGGTGCGGTGAAGGCAATCGGATTGTTCGAAAAGAGCCGTTCGCTGCCGCCGAAGGGTGAGACAAACACCTCCTCCGGCGAACTCACCATCATCAGTCCCACCATGCCCGCTTCGGCAATGGGAACAAGGGAAGCCGCCAGACAGGCCACATGCTGGGCCCGCCGGATGGTCAGCGTAAAGGCGCCCACTTCCGAGGCCTTGGCAATCGCGACGCGCGCGGCTTCCCGCATGATCCAATGGCCGGGCAGCCGATTTGCATCCCAGCTGGCCACCGCGGGGAGATCCACAAGCACCGTAGGATCGCCGCTCTTTGCGGTCTCGCCGCTCTCGAGCCAGCGCAAATTGCCGGCCACCTTGGCAACACCATGAGATGGAAAACCCAGCAGATCTGCTTCGATGAAACCGCGACTCATGGCCGCCGATCGATCACCGACCAGCCCGGCCGCCTCGAAAAGCGCGCTCAGGTAGGGCTCCAGCTCGGTAAGGGCATAAACCTCGGCCACGGTTCAGTTAACGGCCCGGTCCTTACCTTCCCAGTAAGGCGCCCGGAGCTCGCGTTTCAGCACCTTGCCGGGACCGGACTTCGGCAGCGGCTCCTGCCGGAGATCAATGCCCTTGGGTACTTTGTAGCCGGCGATATGCTCGCGGCAGAAGCTGATGATCTCCGCCGGGTCCACGTTGCCGTGCTCTTCCCGGGGCACCACAACGGCCCACACCGCCTCGCCCCACTTCTCATCCGGCACACCGAAAGCGGCGGCCTCGAGCACCGCCGGGTGCTGATAAATCACCTCTTCCACCTCAGTGGAGTAAACGTTTTCGCCGCCGGAAACGATCATGTCTTTACTTCGATCAACGAGGAACAGATAACCCTCCGGATCAAGATAGCCAAGGTCTCCGGTCCAGTAGCTGCCGTCCTTAAGCACGGCTGCCGTCTGCTCGGCCTTGTTCCAATACCCCATCATCACGTTCGGTCCGCGGACCACGACCTCGCCGACGTCTCCCTGCGGCACAGGTTCGCCGCCGGGGCTTAAGATCTGAATTTCATTGCCCACCACCGGGCGCCCACAGGAGCGGGCGCGCGGAGAGTCCATGAGCGTCTCTTCACCAACCAGCACCGTGGTGAGCGGGGAAAGCTCCGTCGCGCCATACACTTCGTTCAGCTGAGCCGTCGGGAAGGCGGCGTGTGTTCTACGAAGCACCTCCGTCGCAATCGGTGAGCCGCCATGGGCAATCATCCGCAGGGATTCGGTCTGCCGGGGCCTCGCGTGCTGTTCTTCGGCAATCGCCGCAAGCATCGTCGGCACGCCGAGGGTTTCCGTCACCTTGTGCGTTTCGATCAGATCCAGGGCAGTGGCAGGGTCGAAGACATCGAGCGGTACCTGGGTGCCCGTGGTCCAGAGACTCGCGAGCAGTCCGTTCGAACCAGCGGCGTGGAACATCGGCGCCATCACCAGCATCACATCGTCTGCCTGCTGCGGCACCGCGACGAGATAGTGATAGGTGTTGGCGATGAGGTTGCGGTGGCTGAGCATCACGCCTTTCGACTTGCCGGTTGTCCCCCCGGTATAGAACAGTCCGGCGAGGTCGTCTTCCTTAACCCCGTCACCAAGGGCCGCCGCCGAGCCCTCTGCCACCAGCGCCTCATAGGCATCGGGGATCATCACAACCCGCTCCACGATCTCGCCGAGGGAGCCAGGATCGCGGTCAGTGATCAGCACCCTGGCGCCGGAGTCTGCAAGCGCGTACTCAAGTTCCGGCAGCGCGTGTCGCGTGTTGAGAGGCACCACCACATAACCCGCAGCAGGCACGCCCACATAGGTTTCGATATAGCGATGGCTGTTCCCGGCAAGGATGGCCACCCGGTCGCCGCGCTCAAGACCGAGGGCTCCTAAGGCACCGGCAAGACGCGCGCAGCGGTCATGGAGCTCGGTAAAGGTGAAGCTTGAACCCCCGTCGATGACGCCCGTTTTCTCTGGCGCCAGCCGAACGGCTGCCTTGATGGGATCCGCAAAGGTATGCACGACTCACTCTCCCCTGAAAAAGTGCAGAACAGCGATCGAGTGTCCCTCGATTGCCCTGGCCGCGCAAACTGCCGTAGCATCGGCACTCCTGCTGACTGAGGACAGTGCGTGCCCGAGCGCATCGTGGAAGCCGAGACCACATGCTCCGTTTCCTGAAGATCTACTTCATTCCCGGGGCCGTGCTCCAGTCCGTTATGATCGGCGGCGGCTACGGCACTGGCCGGGAACTGGTTGAGTTCTTCACGCTCCACGGCATCGGCAACGGGTTCGCCGGGCAGCTTCTGGCGACGGTGCTGGTCTCCGCAATCTTCGCCCTGACGCTCGGCTTAAGCGTCCGCTACGGCACCTACGAGTACCGCAGCTTCTTCAAGCTGCTCCTCGGCCGCTTCTGGTTTCTCTTCGAGATTGTCCTGCTGCTGCTCATCGTGCTGGTGCTTGCGGTCATGGGCTCCGCCGCCGGCGGCATTATGGAAGATACGCTCGGCCTGCCGAACCAGCTCGGCGCAATTGTCATGCTTGTGGCCGTTGTGATCCTCACCTTCTTCGGCCGGGAGCTGATTACCCGGGTCCTTGCCGGCTGGAGCGTGCTGCTCTACATCGTATTTATTGCTTATTTCGTGGCCGTCGTCAGCGGGCTCGAGGCCGGCGACGTCGGCAACAAGCTTGATTGGCAGTTCGAAACGGCCTGGATGGTGAGCGCCCTGCAGTACGCGCTCTACAATGTGTCCGCTGTGCCCATCATTCTCTACGCTGCTCGAGACATCGAGACCGAGCAGCAGGCTTACCTGTCTGGCTGCATAGGCGGGGTCATTGCCATGGTCCCGGGCATGCTCTTCCACCTGAGCTTTGTAGGCGCCTATCCGGAAATTCTCGAGGCGACCCTGCCGGTCTATGCCATGTTCAGCAGCCTGGCGATGCCGGTCCTGTACGGGCTTTATCTCGTCGTCCTGTTCGGAACGTTTATCGAGACCGGTGCCGGTGACATACAGGGCATTATCGAGCGCATCGATGCCTGGTGGTCAGAACGCCGCGGTGTAACCCTGAAGCGCACGCAGCACGCGATCATCGCTGCGGGGGCTTTGGCTGTTGCGGGCGTTCTCTCCAGCTTCGGGATCGTTGATCTCATCGCCGAGGGCTACGGCACCATGGCCTGGGGCTTTCTCTTCGTGTACCTGATTCCGCTCTTCACGATCGGCGTCTATCGACTGATCAACGAACGAGGCAGTCCGCCTGCGACCCAGGAGGCTGGCGGAAGCGCCTAGCCAGGATCCATCCCCCGAGCTATCTCGCACAGGCTCAGGAACTCCCTTTCCCTATTTTTTGGTCCCCGAAATGAAACGCGGGCTCAAGCCTTTCGGCGAGAGCCCGCGCTGGTTTTCATTGGTCGGGACCAGAAGTTGATCCGCTAACCCTCGACTGAACCGTGCTTCGAAGCGCGTCTAATCGGGGGGACGCGAAGAAAGAACTCCTGTGACCTTAACAATGAAGGTTCGAGAAATGATCTCGAAAGTTACGCGACCATTTCTCCTACCTGGGATAAAGACACGATCACCTCCTTAACTGTTCAGCCCGACACGCGCCTGATATTAGTTAAGCCGGTCTCGAATGCAAGCGCTTTGAGCCCGGAAAGGTTAGACAGGATCGCAGAGTTTTACGTTAAGATCCGAAGTTCCCCTCGGCCAAACGACTCCCACCATGGCGCAGGCCTTCAGCGGTATCCGCATCGTCGATTTCACCCAGGTTCTCGCGGGGCCTTTCGCCACGCAGCAGCTCGCCCTCCTCGGCGCCGATGTCATTAAGATCGAAGAGCCCGTAAGCGGTGATCAGACTCGTGGCCTGTGGAACGACTCCGCCGACAATGCCGGCATGTCCCCGAGCTTCATGAGCTGCAACCTCGGTAAGCGCAGCCTGACTCTGAACCTGAAGGCTCCTGAAGCGCAGGCGATCGTTTATAAGCTTGTTGAAGAGGCCGATGTGGTGGTCGAGAACTTCCGCGCCGGCGTTATGGATAAGCTCGGCTTCGGCGACGAGACGCTGCGCGCACTCAAGCCAGATCTAGTGTACTGCTCTGTCTCCGGTTACGGGCAGACGGGACCAAAAGCCGGCATCCCGGCCTACGACGGCGCCATCCAGGCTGATTCCGGGATGATGGCCATTACCGGCCACCCGGAAACGGGGCCGACGCGCACGGGCTATATGCCGGTCGACATGGGCACCGCCCTGAATACAGCCTTCGCGATTTCTGCCGCCCTCTACCGCCGCCTCGCGACCGGCGAAGGTCAGCGTGTTGATGTGGCCATGATGGATACGGCCGTTGTCCTGCAGACGCCACAGGTGAGCAACTATCTGATCAACGGCAAGCTGCCGGAACTCATCGGCAACCGCTCACCCACCGGGCAACCCACCGCCAACAGCTTTCAGACGGCGGATGGCTATATGAACGTGCTTGCCCTGAAAGAACCGCAGGCTGCCGCACTGTTTACCGCCATTGGTCGCCCGGAGGTCCTCGACGACGAGCGTTTCGCGACGGCACCAGCACGCATGCAACACTATGACGAGACCTGCGAAATCATCGCGGGGGTGTTGAAGGAAAAGCCCACGGCCCACTGGCTGGAAGTTTTTGCAGCCGCCACGGTTCCGGCGGCGTCCATCCGCGCCTATCCCGAGGTGGTTGCCGATCCGCAGTTTGATCACCGGGGAACCTTTATCTCTTTTCCGGGGACCGACCACGATGGCGTGCAGCTGGTTCGGTCCGGCTACGGCACAAACGCCGACGGTCCGGACACCCAGCGTCCCCCGCCAAGAAAAGGTGAGCACACTGCTGAAGTGCTTCAGGAACTCGGCTACGACGAGGCTGGAATCACCGCGCTGCGGGACTCGGGCGTCATCTGAGCTTCAGCCACGCTTTCTGGTTCTGATGGCACCAAGCAGGTCATCGAGGCCGTAGGGCGGGCCGTCCGGCCGAAAGGACTCGCTGTCGAGATAAATCGCATCCAGGCTTTCCCCGCCAGACGCTCCCCCGATTGCCTGCACGCCTGACACTTCTTCCAACACCACCTGCTCCGGCAGCGCTGCAGCGGCATCCCGCGCCATCACACAGCTCTGACAGCCGCCGCCACACCAGCCGGTGTTGATGCTTGTCAGTCGGACCTTGCCGTCGGGCGCGGCTTCAACGTTGCGGGCCGGGAGCAAAGCCGGTGGCCGTGCGCCAGGGTCGAAAGGTTTCCAGGCCAGCACGTCGAGACCTCGGGCAACCACCCGCTCGAAGCCCATGTGTTCATAGAAGGCGATGGGGTTCCAGGCGTCGTAGTCTTTGGCCCAGACGGCCAGTCCCCGGGAGCCGCTCTGCCGCGCGTCTGCCTCAATGGCCTCAAGCATGAAGCGTCCGTAGCCGCGGGCCTGCTGATTCCCTACGCCGTGCGCATAGCCAT
>JBCDDI010000210.1:0-6453 GCA_039180365.1 Pseudomonadota bacterium | reverse complement strand
CCCAGAAACGTCTTGCGGCTGTCGTCGCGAACCTTCCCGAGGCAGAGTTCATCGTAGATCACCCGATGGACGGTCTCACGGTGGTCTGCCGGTGGAATAAGCACCGTAAGGCCGGCCGCCTCGAGGCGTTCCCGATAGAAAGCCTCTTCCATGGTGAAACGCGTACCGAGCAGGCCCACCGTCTCCACGCCGTCGGCCAGCAGTCGCCGGGCTGTTGCATCAGCAAGATGCAGGAGCGGTATGTCGATAGCCGCGGCCACGGTATCTGCCACCTTGTGCATGGTGTTCGTACAGATCAGCAGCAGCCGTGCACCGGCGGCTTCAACCTGCCGGGCTCGAGCGGCCAGCAGGGCGCCGGCCTCCATCCAGTTGCCCGCGTGCTGCAGCGTCTCCACCGCCTGAAAGTCCACGCTGACCAGCGCAAGATCCGCCGAATGAAGACCGCCGAGACGAGCTCGGGTTTCTTCATTGAGGATCCGGTAGTAAAGGGCCGTGGACTCCCAGCTCATACCGCCGAGCAGGCCAATGGTCTTCAGGAGCCAGCTCCGTTATCGCGGAAGCCCGCTCCACCGAGCCGCGAGGCCCAGTCGAGCTTGCTGCGACAGCTGTCGAAGAAGCTGTGGTCCAGGGGATAAAGCAGTTTCAGCGCGTGCTCATACTTGGAAATCACCACTTCATCCCCGGGGGCCAGGACAAAATCCACCTGTGAGTCGCAGCTGATTCGTGCTTCCGGATCATCGCCGGCCACGGCCACCCGGATTCGCGAGCTCCCACGGACCACGAGCGGTCGCGAGGTGAGCGTGTGGGGAAACATGGGGACCACAACGATGGCATCGAGGCTAGGGTGCATGATGGGCCCACCGGCAGACAGGGAATAGGCCGTTGAGCCTGTCGGCGAGGCAATGATCAGACCATCAGAGCGCTGGTCGTAAACAAACTGATCGTCGATGTGGAGGGAAAACTCCATCATCCGCGCCATACCACCGAGGTGTACGACAACGTCATTCAGCGCCGGGGACTTTGCAACAACTTCCCCACCGCGCAGCACCTCAGCTTCGAGGAGGAAGTGGTCCTCCTCGCGGAACCGGCCCGCAAGCACCTCCGTCAGGCTTGCCTCAATCTGATCCGGGGAGATGTCCGCAAGAAAGCCCAACCCACCGCGATTGATCCCCACGACCGGCACACTCGCATGCGCGAGATCACGACCCACACCGAGCAGGCTGCCGTCGCCACCGATCACAACTATCAGGTCAGCCCGTGCGCCGAGCTCGAGGCGCGGCACCACGGTAAACGCCGGTTGCTCAGCCGGCGCCCGATCGGCATCCAGGAGGTGAGCCGTATCCTCATCGAGTACCACCGCAATGCCGAGGCTGTGCAGAAGCTGCAGCACGGCCTCGAGCGAATCACGAATGGTCGCCGTATCGCGACGGCCGATGATGCCGACCGTTGCAAAGGAACTCTTCATCTCGCTACGGTGTCCTAAAACGGGGTATCGTTACGCAACTGACAAGCACCCTACCCTGCAGCGACCACTCTCACAATGCCTTCGCCGGCGGGCACTCGCCGGGGCATTCGAGGCAAAGGAGTCATTCATGAGCAGTGTCCTGACCACAAACATTCACCAGCGCTATGCGGAGATCTGGAAAGAGGTCTCGGCCGATCATCCGATTGGCGAGGCCGACGACCTCTGGCAGATGATGCGCGCAGAAGCGGACAAGAAAGCCGCTGAAGAGCCCATTCTCGGCAGCTACTTCCACGCGACGATTCTCAATCATCCGACCTTCGGCTCGGCGCTCAGCTTCCGCCTCGCATCGAAACTGGATAACCCCATGCTGCCGACGATGCTGATCCGCGACGTCATTCAGGAAGCCATGACGGACGATCCGGACATTCTGCGGGCGGCGGAAATTGATATGCTCGCGATCTTCGCCCGGGATCCCGCCTGCGAGGATCTGACAACGCCGTTTCTCTTCTATAAAGGCTTCCATGCCCTGCAGGCACATCGCATTGCAAACTGGCTCTGGCAGAACGACCGTCGCACCCTCGCGCAGTTTTTTCAGAGTCAGATCAGCGTCACCCTTGGCGTCGACTTCCACCCGGCTGCGCGCATTGGCAGCGGCATCATGCTCGACCACGCCACGGGGATCGTCGTCGGGGAAACGGCCGTCATTGAAGACGATGTGTCCATACTTCATGCCGTCACGCTCGGCGGCACCGGTAAGACCAGCGGTGATCGCCATCCGAAAATCCGCCGCGGGGTCCTGCTCGCCGCAGGCTGCAAGGTGATCGGGAACATCGAGGTGGGCGAAGGCGCGAAGGTTGGCGCCGGCAGCGTGGTGCTGGACAACGTCCCGCCGCACGCTACCGCTGCCGGCGTCCCTGCAAAAATCGTTGGCCGCACCGCTGAGGCTGTGCCATCCCATGACATGAACCAGAACTGGGAAGTCTGATGGCAGAACCATGTTGCCCCGCTTGTGGCGTCAGCGGTATGGAACACATCGTCTCGAAAGAGAGTCGCGAGCGGTCAAAGACCAAGCAGCCCTGGTTCCTTGTGGTGCACTGTGACCAGTGCGGTCACGTGTACGGGGTGCTTGCAAAGCACACCTTCAGCCAGCCGGTAACGCCGAAGCTGACGCTGCCCCAGCTCTGATCAGCAGCACGAGGTCCGCGACCCTCAGGCTGATTCCGCCAGACGGGTTTTCGCCCGCTCAATAACCTGGCGGATGACCTCCGGCTCCTGGGCGCCCGGCAAGGCAAATGCACCGGCAAAGAGAAAGCAGGGTACACCGCTCACCCCAACGTTGGCCGCCCGGGTCAGCTCCGCCTGAACGGCGTCCGTGGCAGCCTCCGAGACAAGAAAATCGGCGGTCTCCTGACGCGGCATCCCGACGGACTCCGCGGCATCGAGCAGCACCTTGTCTTCACCGACATCCAGTCCCTGCTCGAAGTAGGCAACAAACAGCGCATCCGCCAGATCGTGTTGCACACCGGCTGCACGGGCGTGATGCAGAAGTCTGTGACCTTTGAAGGTATTCGGCATCCGTGCGCCACTGTTGAGCTCAATCCCAACGCGCGCGGCTTCTGTTCGAAGCTGATCGCGGCCTTTCGAGACGTCAGCACTGCCGAAGCGAAGTCGCATGAACTCATCCCGCGCCATGCCTTCATACGGGATACCCGGGTAGAGCTGATAGGCCCGCCAGATGATGTTGAGGCCCTCGGCCGTGTCGCCAACGGCGAGGGCCTGATCCAGGCGGCGCTTACCGATGAAGCACCAGGGGCAGATGAGATCCGAGAAGATTTCGAGGTTCATGGGTGCCGGTCCTTTAGCGCTCAGCAAGCGGTGTAGCTTGTGTATCATCTTCCGACCATGACTGACTCAGTTCAACCAGATCCCAGCCGCCCGATCGCCTCGGCGCCCCTCTATGACCTTCGCGGCGTGCTCGTCGGGACGCTGCTTGGCTCCCTGGCAGGGGGCGTCGTCCTGGTTTATCTGAACTATCTGGCCCTCGGTAAGGCTGAGCTCGCCCGCAGCGTCGCCATCTGGGGCAGTGGACTTTTTCTCGGCCTGATCCTCATCGGCTCCTTCACGCCCGGGAACCTGACCGTCGCCCTGCTCTCGCTGGTCGTGCAGCTTGTGATCGCCTGGTTCCTTACCGATCGGCTGCAGGGAGATGCCATCCGCTACCACGAAGCTCAGGGCGGCGCGATGCACGGCCTCGGCCGGGCAGCGGCCGTCGGTTTCCTGACGGGCCTGGCCATCTTCTTCCTGTTTCTGCTGGTGGGAATGTTTTTTGTTGCCCTGACCGGCACAGTGCCGGCCCCTCAGCCTGGCTGAGGGCGCTTAGTCTGGCTGAGGGCCTCAAACCGGCTGAAGGCTAGAAGGCTAGCCGGGCTCACCGCGGAGCAGCGCCTGCAGGCGTCGGCTCTTCTGCTGTTCGTGGCGTAGGGCCGCTTTCAACTCGCGGATCTCATCCCGACAGGTTCTGATCTGATCAAGGTAGCCCTGCTGCTGATCGGCCAGGTCCGCGCGATACTTTTCCGAGACCTGCACGAGCCGGTCGTTGTGCTGGCGGATCAGTTTTTCAAGATCCACGCGACCTTCTTCGCCAAAGGTCTCTGTCAGCCGATGTTCCAGTTGTTTCGCTGAGGCGCCGTTGTGTTCGAGGAGTTCAACGGGCGCTTCAAGCACCCGGTCCAGGGCGCCTGACGGTTTAAGGCTGAGACGGTTGCGCCAGATGCCGCGCTGCACGAGGCCAATGGAGCCGTCCTCACCTTCGCCCAGAGGTTCCCAGAGATTCACCGCGTGCCAGGGCACCGGGCACTGACCGCGACAGGCGAGCCTGATGACACCGGCGCCAACGTCGGGCCCGAGGCCAGCGTTATCAGCCAGGTAACGGAGTGGAAGATTGAAGTTAGCGTCGAGCCTGCCCTCTTCGTCCACCTTGAAGGTGAAGAACACCATGGCTCGCACCGAAAGGGCAGCACCGACAACCACAAAGGCAGCGCGGACGACGCTCGCCGCATATTGCGCGAGATCCGCTTCACCGGCCATGAGCGCCTGAAAGGCGTCACCAGTCATTTCGTGCTCAACGGCGGCGCAGTCTGCATCAAACAGCAGCACCGCTTCGACATATCCTTCTTCGTCGGTCACGACTTTCCGTCATCCCTCTCGAAAAGACCTGGGTCCGGCCCGTGAATAGGGTCCGGGGACGGCACAATTTAAGCAGGATGGTCTCTCCGCGACCGTGGCAGGGGTCACGAAAGGGTCGCAAAATCAGGGGGATGGGAGAGCGCTTAGCACCTGATTTGTAAGCTTGAAGGCTGCCCTGCGGCGTTTACAGCTACTAGGTACCTACATTTCGTAGGCGTCTACCCAGCTCGGGTATGGATCATAAAGTTCGTCTTCGCTCTGCCGCCCGGCGGCGCAGCCGGTCAGATCGGTCGCATCGATCGTTGCCAGAGGCCGGTCAGGCTCTGCGAGTTCTTCCAGTTCCACGGTCGGGTTTCCTTACCTTCGTCTTTAACCCAGTCCCTGAGCCACTGAACAACGCTACCGATAGGAGGCGGGTAACGTCGTCGCAGCTGATCACAACGCTAGCGGAGACCGGTGACGCTGCGATGACGATCCGCCCGCAGGCGTCTGACCACCGAATTGCGCTCAGGCCGTTTTGTCACTCAGATCGAAGCGGCTGGCGATATCGCCATAGTGAAAAGCGGCGCGCCGCGGCCGCTTACCTGCCTCTGTTTGTCCGCCGGTGCTGCTGCCAGCCTCTTCGGCATAGACCATGAGTTCTCCGCTCAAATGGCGGACGTCGACGACCCGATAGGCGCCATCGCCAACCGAGAAAGTTCTACCCAGAAGCTCCTGCATACTCATCCCGTTGTTCGAAGCGTTTCAGCAGCATAGGTCGCGTTGATGACTTGCGCGTTATGCGGTTGTAACGAATCGGTAGGATTCGCCAAAGGCCGGCGCACTTCGCCAGCATCTCCAACTTTATCCCTTATAAATCAATGAGTTAAATCTGGCATAGAGTCTGCATCTTCAATCGAGAACGACCCTTCACACATCCGCTGCCAGACCACAGGCGTCGCGAAACTGCATCTCAGGAGACGAAATGCTGAAACGTGCCCTCTTCCTTGCCGCCGGGACCGCGCTGACTGCGCTGGGTCTCGTGGGTCTGCTTATCCCCATCATCCCGGGCGTTCTGTTTCTCGCCCTCGCGGTCGTGTGCTTTTCCGCCGCCTCGCCGCGGCTGCAGCAGCGCCTCGAGCGGCACCCCGCCTGGCGGGGCTGGCAGGCCCGCTGGCGGGAAAGCCGGGGGCTGCCGTTTTACCAGCGCTGGCAGCTCGCCTTCTGGCTCTGGGCGGACGCGACGCTGAAGACCCTGCGCAGCCGCTGAGTGGGTCAGTCAGGGTCTGGTGAAGAGCGCTTCGCAGCCCGTACCCGCCAGAATTTCGTCCATGCGGGTGCGGTCCTCGCCATCGAGTGCCACATAACCCTGCCGAAGCCACTGCAGGCATTTCGCCTGATAGGGGAACGGCTGCTGCACCCAACGCGCGCCTTCAATCTCTGTTTCCACCTGTTCCGCCCCTGCTTCGATTGCTGCCGCATTAGCGAGGAGCGCGGGCACATAGGTGCGGCCAATTTCTACAAGCAGTTCCTTAAGTGACTCCGGCAGTGCCTCACGATCGAACCAGTCATCGGCCGTGGGCTCGAGACCCGAAAGATCCTCCATGACGCTCGTCCAGGCATAAACCTGCGGCGCGCGCGCCAGCGTTTCCGCCATGGGTGTGGGGTCGAAGGCGGCCAGCTGAGTGAGCTGGCCGAACAGCGCAAAGTCGCAGGCTGCGGGCCGTCGTCCGAGACAGAAGCCGCCCGTCGTCAGGTGAGCGCGAAACAGATCGAGAAAGCGTTTGTAGCTCGCCTCGATCACCGGCGCCGTTGTGTCGTTG
>JBCDDI010000209.1:0-6459 GCA_039180365.1 Pseudomonadota bacterium | reverse complement strand
TCTCTGTGTCGGAGAGGTTCGCCGGGCGTTTAAAGGGCGAAAGCTGCGCCCGGAGCAGAATCTCATCCGAATACGCGTTGCCAATACCGGCAAACACGTGCTGGTCTGTGAGCGCCCGCTTCAGGGTGTGGTTGCTGTGGGTGATGCATTCGGCGAAGTCCCCGAGCGAGATCTCCAGCACCTCCAGGCCGCCAGGATTGAGGGCCGCAAGATCTTGTTCCCCATGCACAATCTTCAGCGAGGCCCGCTTCTTCTTACTTGCCTCCGTGAAGAGCAAACTGCCGGATTCGAAGTCGAAGGCAGCGAGTCCCAGTCGCTTGGGGATACCTGCCCCGGCGTCGCGCCACTGCAGGCGCCCGGAAATCATGAGGTGAATGACCAGGTAGAAGTTGTCCTCGAGGCACAGCACAAGCTGCTTGGCCAGGCGCCGGGTACCGGTGAGGCGCCGACCGGTTACCTCCTCGATCGTCGGTTCGACGGTGCGGAGCAGGAACGGACTCGCCAGACGAATGGCTTCCAGACGCTCGCCAAGCAATCGTCGTTCGATGTGCTCGAGATAAACCGTCAGGTCCGGTAACTCCGGCACAACCGCTTTCTCCTCCTCCGTCCCCTTCGAGAGCCGGCCTCAGCTGGCTTCGATCAGATCCTCCGTGCGGACGATCGTCTTCCAGCGACCGCGTTGGAAACGCCAGATGAGCATGGTCGCCTTCAGGAGGTAATCGCCCACGAGGGCAGCGTACACCCAAACCACCGGCATCCCCAGGAAGGTGGCGAGTGCCGCGAGTCCGCAGCGCATGCCGATCAGGCTGACCATGGTGGCCAGCAGCGGAAAGCGGGTATCGCCGGCGCCACGCAGGCTGCCGCCGATGGAAAAGTCCACGGCCAGGAGCGGCATCATGGCCCCGAGCAGATAGACAAACTCGACGGTGCGACGGACCGTGATCTCATCATCGCCGATGAAAAAGAGCGCCAGCGGCTCGGCGTAGAACATGATCACGGCACCGAGGCTGCCCATGGCAATCATGGCCAGCCAGGTAGAGCGCCAGCCACTCCGGGCGGCACCTTCCGGATCGTTGGCACCGAGATGCTGGCCAACGAGGGTGGAGCCGGCGATGGAAAAACCAAAGCCAACGGTCATGCAGATCTGCAGCACGTTGACGCCGATGTTATAGGCGGCGAAGGCCTCGGTGCCGTAGAAGTTGCCGATCAGCATGAGAAAGATGAAGAAACCGAGTTGGAAAACGCCCTGCTCAAGGGCCGCCGGATAGCCGATATCAAGGAGCCGCCGGAGCCGCTCCCGGCGCCACCAGCCGCCGCGGACGTGTTTCACCCGAAACTTCTGCTTGATCCAGAGCCCGAGCAGCACCAAGCCACCGGCGGTAAAGGACAGCCCAGCCGCCACCGCTGCCCCGGCGACCCCCATGGCAGGGAAGCCGTAGTGGCCGAAGATAAAGAGGTACAGCAGCGGAATGTTGATGATGTTGACCCCGGCGACGATCCACAGGGGAGACCAGGCGTCGCCGGAAGCCCTGAGCGCCGCGCTCAGAATGAAGTTCACGGCGAAGGCGATCATGAACACGCAAAGCCAGCGGATGTTCTCTGAGGCCATGGCGAGGGTCGCCTCGTCGAGGCCAAACACCCCGGCAATCGCTGGGGCCGAGAAAAGGCCCAGAACCGTGACCACCAGCGAGAGAATCGCGGCGAGCACCAGAGAAGCCATGGTGACGCGGCTCGCCTCCCGGTAATCACCGGCTCCCCAGGCTCGAGCTACAAGCGCCGTGGTACCGGCGCTCACGGCCATCAGCACGGCGAGCATGGCAAAGAAGACCCGCTGCCCGGCGCCGACGGCGGCAAGCGCCTGGGGACCGAGTTCGCCGATGAACTTGGTCTGGACCATGCCGACGACCGTAAAAGAGAGGTTGCCCAGGATGCTCGGAAAGGCGAGCTCCCAGATGCCAGGCCTTTCCGAGGGCCCATCAGCGGCGGCTTCCGCCTCCGCCTGGTCCTTCAGACTCGGCAGCAGCGCAGCGTCCTCCGCGGCATCCTCGGGCGGAGTGGGTTCAGCTCCAGCTGCCATTGTTTCTCGCTCTTCGGACACGTGGTCGCCTACCTCGGGCTCCTGCTAGACTTCGCCGCTTGCGTCGGATTGCGCCATTTCAGGGGGACATCATGAGCGACTACACCGACATCTCCGTAACGCGCGCGGGGTACGTGACCACGGTGGAGATCCAGAGACCTCCGGCCAACTTCTTCGATCACAGCCTGATCAGGCAGATCGCCGACGCGTTCGATGCAGCGGATGAGGACGGCGACTGCCGCGCCCTCGTGCTGGCGTCCCAGGGCAAACACTTCTGTGCCGGGGCGAACTTCGGCTCAGGAAAGGACGACGATTCCGGAAGCAGCGATTTTACCGAGGAAGGCTTCAGGAACACCACCGGAATTCTCTACCGGGAGGCAGCCCGGCTTTTTGCTAACAAGACGCCCATCGTCGGCGCCATTCAGGGCGCGGCCATCGGCGGCGGTCTGGGCCTCGCCCTGGTGCCGGACTTCCGCATCGCCACAGCGGACGCACGCTTCGGCGCCAATTTCGTAAAGCTGGGCATACACCAGGGTTTTGGCATTTCCGTGACCCTGCCGCGGCTCATCGGTGACCAGCAGGCCGCCAGAATGCTGCTGACCGGACGCCGAGTCAGCGGTGAAGAGGCCCTCACGCTCGGCCTCGTCGACGAACTGGTGGCCCCAGAGCAGCTTCGTGATCGGGCGCTGGCTCGTGCCGCCGAGATTGCCGAAAACGCGCCCCTCGCCGTTGCCTCCGTGCGGGCCACGCTCCGGGCAGGATTGGCAGAGGCCGTCGCTGAGGCGACAGACCACGAACTGGCCGAACAACAGCGCCTGCGCGCCACGGAAGACGCCGTGGAGGGCATTCGTGCCGTTGCAGAGCGTCGCCCCGGGAACTTCAAAGCCCGATGACGGGACCGGCCGATCGCGGCCCCGCTTATCAGCGGCTCGGCAAGCTCACAACTGTTCCGTTGGCTGCCTTCTATAGCAGCTGAGGCAGCTACGACACTGATTTGACAGCAACGCGCTAGCCTTCGGGTAACAAGCGTAAACAAGGAGACCTTTATGAACACTGGCAAACTGGGCGTCTGGTACTTTTTTGACGGCCTGCCCGCACCCGCTGCCGCAGAAGCTGCACAGCGCATCGAGTCGCTCGGCTTCGGCACCCTGTGGATCCCGGAGACCGTCGGCAGGCACCCCCTCGTCCATGCCAGCTGGCTGCTTGCGAACACCGAGAAGCTGAACGTCGCCACCGGCATCGCGAACATCTACCACCGCGAGCCCGGCGTCAGCCTTGCTGGCCAGAACGCCCTTAACGAGCAATCCGGCGGACGCTTCCTGCTGGGCATGGGCGTTTCCCACAAACCTCTCGTAGAAGGCGTGCGCGGCCTCGACTACGGCCCGCCGGTGAAAACCATGAAGGCTTACCTCGAAGGTATGGCCAGCGCGCCTTACCAGGGCATTCCGCCCGCAGAGAAGTCGAAAACCGTCATTGCGGCCCTCGGCCCGAAGATGCTGGAGCTCGCCCGGGACCATACGGACGGTGCCCATCCCTACTTCGTTTCTCCGGATCACACGGCCATGGCCAAGGAGATTCTCGGCGACGGGCCTATGCTCTGCGTCGAGCAGAAAGTGATTCTGGAAAGTGATCCGAGCAAAGCCCGGGAGCTTGCGCGGCCGGTGGCCTCGATCTATTCGGGTCTGCCCAACTACCGGAACAACTGGCTCAGAATGGGGCTCGAAGAATCCGACTTCGAGAACGGCGGCAGCGACCGCTTCATCGACGCCACCTTCGCCTGGGGCAACATCGATGCCATCAAGGCCCGCATTCAGGAGCACTTCGACGCCGGTGCCACGCACGTCTGCGTGCAGCCGGTGAATCCGAACGGGCAGTTCGGCGATTTGCACTGGGATGTGCTGGAAGCACTCTCAGAGCTGAACTGAGCGGATAACTGCGGTTAAAGAATCGGGAGAGGCTGATGAGTGAGTTCCAGGGAAAGGTTGTGGTTGTCACCGGCGCAGCGGGCGCTCTGGGACGGGCGGCGGTTGAGCATTTCGCCGCTGCCGGTGCCCGGGTCGCGCAACTCGACGTAATCGCCATCGACAACGACCACTACAGCGCCACTCTCGATCTTACCGACGCCGATGCCTGCGTGGCGGCGGTAGCCGCCGTCGGCGAAGCGCTGGGGCCAGTGAACGTGCTGGCAAACATCGCCGGCGGTTTCGCCATGGGTGAAGCTGTCCACGAAACCAGCGCCGAAAGCTGGAACTTCCTCATGGGTCTCAACGCCCACTCGGTGCTGAATATGGCCAGAGCCGCGGTGCCGGGCATGCTCGCCAACGGCGGTGGTCGAATCATCAACATCGGCGCCGGGGCCGGGCAGAAGGGCTTGGGGCAGATGGGTGCCTACAGCGCCTCGAAGAGCGTGGTCATCCGACTCACGGAAGCCATGGCCGACGAACTCAAAGAGCAGGGCATCAACGTCAACTGCATCCTGCCGAGCATCATCGATTCGCAGCGGAATCGAGCCGACATGCCCGACGCGGACTTCAGCCGCTGGGTCACGCCGGCCGCCATGGCGGAGGTGATCGCCTTCCTCGCCTCCGATGCCGCCGCGCCGATCCACGGCGCGGCTCTACCGGTCAGCGGGCTGGCTTAAAGCGCGTCAGGAGACGGTCAGGGGGTCGTAGGTTCCGTAGCCGCCGCGGAAGAAGAGCAGGGGCGTACCCTGGGTGAGCACATCGAGGGAACGCACCTGGCCCACGGCAATGGTGTGGTCACCGGCATCGTGTTCGGCGACGAGATCACAGTCCACGAAAGCAAGAACGCCGGCAAGCAGCGGCGAGCCGCTTGGCGCGGGGGACCAGTCGAGGCCCGCAAACTTATTCCCACCGGAGCGGGCAAAGGCATCACAGATCGACTGCTGATCCGATGCCAGCACATTGATGCAGAAAGCCCCGGACTCCCGGATCTGCGGCCAGCTGCTGCTGGTCTTCGCCGGGCAGAGCCCCACCAGCGGCGGATCGAGGGACAGGGAGACGAAAGACTGCGCCGCAAAGCCCACCGGCTTGCCGTCGAGCATCCCCGCAGCCACGACCACACCGGTGCAGAACTGACCCATGGTGCTGCGGAATAGCTGGCTGTCGATCTCTGTCCCTTTGTCCGGCATGGTGCCTCCCCCACAAATCGCAGCACTATACGTGGGCGCTCATTGCCTTAGAATCCCCGGCCGACTTATCGCATTCACTGTCAGAAGTTAGAGGAAGGATGACGTCATGACCGACCTGGCCCGCTTCACCGAAGAAACCCGCAGCTGGCTCGAGGAGAACTGCCCCGAGTCCATGCGCACGCCCATGCCCGAAGCGGAAACGGTCTGGGGCGGACGCCGCCAGGAATTTGCGAACCCCGATGCCAAGCTCTGGCTCGACCGCATGGCGGAGAAAGGCTGGACCTGTCCTACCTGGCCGAAGGAATACGGCGGCGGCGGCTTGAGCGCCGACGAGAATCGGATCCTCGAGGAGGAGCTCAGACGCATCAACGCACGTCCGGCTCTGCAGAGCTTCGGTATCTGGATGCTTGGCCCGGCGCTGCTTGAATTCGCGAGCCACGAGCAGAAGCTCGAGTATCTGCCGCAGATCTGCCGCGGCGAAATCCGCTGGTGTCAGGGTTACTCGGAGCCGGGTTACGGCTCTGACCTGGCAGGCTTGCAGACGAAAGCCGAAGACATGGGCGACTACTACCTCGTGAACGGCGCGAAAATCTGGACTTCCTACGCAGATCAGGCGGACTGGATCTTCTGCCTGGTGCGCACCGATTCAAACGCACCGAAGCACGAAGGCATCAGTTTCCTGCTCTTCGATATGGCAAGCGAAGGTGTGACCACCTCTCCCATTCAGCTCATCAGCGGTGCCTCGCCCTTCTGCCAGACCTTCTTCGACAACGTGAAGGTGCCGAAGGGCCAGCTGGTCGGCGAGCTCAACAAGGGTTGGAGTATCGCCAAGCGACTGCTGCAGCACGAGCGGCAGATGATCTCCGGCATCGGCGGGATTTCCGCCCTCGGCGGTTCCGGTCGCAACCTCGAGGATCTGGCCAAGCAGTATCTCGGCGAAAGCGCCGGGCAGATTGCTGATCCGGCTCTGCGCGGACAGGTGGCCGAGCACCGCATGAACGACCGGGCCTTCCAGCACACGCTGCAGCGGGCCGGGGAAGAGGCAAAGGCCGGTCAGGCCGATGGCAACCTGGCCAGCATCTTCAAGTATTACGGCACGGAACAGAACAAGCGGAAGTACGAGCTGCTGCTCGACCTCATGGGCACCCAGGCCGCCGGCTGGGAAGGCATGAGCTTTGAAGATGCTGGCCAGGTTGCCATCGGCCTGACCGGCCTTTGCCTCTTCCCCGGC
>JBCDDI010000208.1:0-6518 GCA_039180365.1 Pseudomonadota bacterium | reverse complement strand
TCCGCGTCAGGGCAGGCTGCAATCAGCGCTTCCCGCCCGCTTTCTGTATTGATGTCCGCCAATACCGCAGTCACGGCACCCGTACCCAGGGCTTCGATTTCAGTGTGAGCGGCATCCAGCCGGTCCTGATGCAGGCCGTTGATCACCACAGCGGCCCCTTCCCGCGCCAGGGAAAGGGCGCAGGCTTTCCCCAAACCCCGCGACGAGGCACAGACGATCGCCTTCCGGCCCTTTAATCCAAGATCCATGCTCAGGCCTCTTTCGCGAGAATACTGTTCATCACCGAATCCACCGCCTCGTCAGCCATGGTTTCAATCCGAGCAGCGATGTGCCCATCGGGGCGAATCAGCAGCGCCCCTTCTGGCGGTAAACCGGTCTGGGACTGCCAACTCTCCGAATCCTCGAAGTCATCGCCGAAGCTGAGCTGGCCCATCACCGAAGCACCTTCGTATACCACGGCGCTGGGACCACGCAGCAAGGTGAAACGGTCAGCCGGCAACAGCGTCTGCAGCGCCAGCGTATTGCCATCCTGGCTCACCCATCGATGGGGAAAATGGGCGCCCGCATCCCAGGAGGGCTGATAGTCAGAGACGTCGGTAATCTCCGGAACAGGCGCTGGTTGGTGAATGGCCGGGCTGGCGTACCGGTAACCCAGCTGTAAATTGAAACTGTCGAAGTGCGGCTTCTGGGCCGCAACCGCTGCCGCAAGCTCCGGGAAGGCGCCGGGATCCGCAGACACCGCCGCGTAGTGCGCTGCAGTCTCCTTCGGATCCGTGCCATGGAGGGCAACGATCAGATCCAGAAGCTTCATGGCGTTGGTGAGACTCTGCTCGTTGTTGTTCCGAGCCACGGGTTGGCGTTCGGTCTCGTAGGTATCAAGCAGCGCATCACCCGCTTCTCCGCGCAGCACGGCGGCAAGTTTCCAGGCCAGGTTCTGCACGTCTCCGGCTCCGGAGTTGATCCCCAGACCGCCCGCCGGGGGGATACGATGCGCTGCATCACCGGCCAGAAAGATCCGCCCGCGACGATACTGCTTCGCTACCTGCGCCGTCATCGTCCAGGGGCTGACGTTCTCGACCAAAGTTTTCGGCAGCGGATGGCCAACGGATTGCTCAATGAGCGACAGACACTTCTCATCGTCATAGTCGTCCAGCTGCTCAGCTTCCGGATTCCAGGGATGCATCAACACCCAGGTCTTCGCCTGATCGTAGGAGATCAAGGTGCCTCGCACGCCGGGTTCAAACAGGAAATAGAGCACACCTCGCCTGCCTTCCGTGAGCGGCCGGAGGTCCGCGGAGAAATGAATCATCAGATAATCGGCCAGGGCCTCGGGCCCTTCCATTTCAATAGCCAGGGACTTGCGAATCTTCGAACCGGCACCATCGGCCGCAATCACGTAGTCGAAGGGACAGGTGAGTTCCTCGCCGCCTTCCGCCGTCGCAAGCACCGCCTCCACACCACCGTCCACCTCATGCAACGCCGTGCAGGCAACCCCTCGGCGGAAGTCGATGGCTGGGTCCTTGCAAATGTGGCCGCTGAGCGTTTCCTCAAAAAGCGGCTGCGGAATGTTACTCAAGGGAAAGGGAGTGGCTTCAAAAGCGCCTTCGTCCTGGCGCTCATAGGGCAGGCAGCCGAATTCGGGACCTGTGAGCGTGCCTAAGAAGCGGACCTCACCGCCGTCATTGGCATTGGCGCCGAGCGACCGCAGGTGCTCTGCACTCACCCCGATGCTCTCGCAGATCTCCAGGGTTCTGGCGTTGATCGCATGCGCCTTGGGCGCGCTCAGGGTCGTCTTTCGTTTATCGATGAGCATGGAACCGATGCCGTGATGGGAGAGCAACAGGGCTGCTAACTGGCCCACGGGACCGGCGCCCACAATCAGTACCCGTGCTGAACTATCGGCAGCTTCCACTGACATCCCCTCCGTCCGAATTTCGAAAGATAGCTTGTTTTGAGATATATCTCATTTTTGAGATTGTCCTCATTTTTCTTGCCACCTGTCAACAACTCCGCTAAATTGCCCGCCGAACCACTGCGGTAGGAAGGCATGACTGCAACCACTCATCAGCTGTTTCGCGATCAGAGCACCGGCAAGAAAAAGCGCGAAAGAACCCGCAGCGCCTTGCTCGATAGCGCCATCAGCGTATTCGCCAGCAAAGGCTTCGAAGCCACTCGAATTGTCGACATCACCACGCACGCAGAGATGGCGAACGGCACTTTCTATAACTACTACCAGGACAAAGACGAGCTGCTGAGCGACGTGGCAGCCGGCCTGGCAGTAGAGATCACGGGCCGCATCAACGATGAGATGGATAGCATCCGCCACGGGCCGACTCGGGTTGCGCTGGCAACTGCACGCCTCCTCAAGATCGCACGCCGGGAGCCGGAATGGCTCAGCGTGATGCTGGAGGGGTTGTTCATCGTGCCTGAACTTCAGTCCGCAGTTGTTCAGTACCTGAAACAGGATCTGGAGATGGGCATCGAGCAGGGCCACTTCTCGACCGAGATCAACGTGCTGCTCATCAACCAGATTCTCTCCCTGATCCGTGCTGCCCTGCTGCTGGATCCGGAGATGAGTGACGACACCGTTGCACAGACCTGCGAGGCCGTTCTTCGCCTCCTCGGTATGACGCCGAAGCGCGCGACCAGGCTGGTGGCCCGGGTTTTCGAACGTCACCTCTCCACGGATGAGTGAAGCCGCCAAGTAGAGGAGACCTGACATGGTGAATCCCACAGTTAATCCCACCATCAAAGTCCAGAAGCTGGCCTACGTCCGGGTAGGGGCACCGGATCCCGCGAAGGCCGAGCAATTCCTGCAGGAGTTCGGCCTCCAGGTCGCCGCCCGCGAGCACAATCAGGTGCACTTCCGGGGCACCGACGCCGAAGCACCCTGTTATGTGCTGACTGAAGGGACCGGCGGGGTGACGGCGATTGCTTTCGAGGCGGAATGCTACGAAGACCTCGAGAAAGCCGCACAGCTGGAGGGTGCTTCCGCCATCGAAGCACTCCAGGAACCCGCCGGCGGACACGTAGTCCGGTTCACCGACCCCGTCGGCATGGGTGTGGAGATCGTCTACGGTCGAACGGCCCTTGAGCCTCTGGAAGCAGCCCCGGCCCATGCCTTCAACATGAACGGGCTGAAATCTCGCATGGGCCAGCTCCCCGCGGTCTCTCGCGGGCCGTCCTGCGTAAAGCGTTTAGGTCACCTGGTTCTTGAAAGCGCAGACCCGGAGATGCTCTACCAGTGGTACCACGAACGTTTCGGCCTCACGGTCTCAGACGCGGTGCGCCTGCCCGACCACTCAGCGCAGATGATCTTTTCCCGGCTCGATCGCGCCGATGAATTCGTGGACCACCATGTGGTCGGCTTTCAGTTTGCCTTGGACGAAGGCGTTCGGGTCCAGCACGTCGCCTTCGAAGTGGGCAATCTGGACGATCTGATGTCCGGCCACGATCACCTGAAGCGACGCAAGCGCAAACACGTCTGGGGCATTGGCCGGCATCTGCTCGGCGGGCAGATTTTCGACTACTGGAAAAGCCCCTTCGGCCTGATCCACGAACACTGGACGGATACGGACCTTTTGAACGAAACCCATGAAGCCGGCGACTGCACCATCGCCGAGATGGAGGACTACTGGGGGCCCGGGCCGACACCTGGATTCCTGATCGCCCGTTGGAACTTCAAGGTGTTTAAGAACGTGTTGCGACTGCTGAAGGCACGATCGCAGGCCGCGGTGGGGTAACGGGGGAACCATGGGCCGATCAATCATCCGATTTTCTCAAGCGGGGCAGCACGCCGAATGGGGTGTGCTGGAACAGAACCAGGTCGCCGTGCTGGAGAGCGCCTATCCCTCCCATCGGGAGCTGATGGACGACTACTTCCATGACGCCAGCGGTTTCAACCCGGAGGGCTTACGCCAGGTGCCTTTGAGTGAGGTCAGCTTACTGGCGCCGGTAAACAGTGACGTGCAGATCTTCTGCCAGGGCCTGAACTACGCGTCGCATCGCGAAGAAGGCGGAGTGAATACGGCCAAAGGCCAGAACCTGATTTTCTCGAAACCGCCCTCGAGCATCAGCGGCCCCACTGACAACATCATTCGCCCCCAGGGCTGCGAGCTGCTTGACTACGAAATCGAGCTGGCCCTGATCCTGAAGCGGGATTTGCCACCGCATAGCCAGGTCAACGCGGACAACCTGCTCGACTACGTGGGTGGCTTCACCCTGACCAACGACGTGTCCGCCCGTGACTTCATGTTCGGCGCGCCGATGATGCAGTGGTTCAAGGGCAAGGGGCAGCGCACCTTCTGCCCCACGGGCCCCATTCTCTACCTGCTCGATCCGGAAGAGCGCGACCTGCTGACTAACCTGCACCTGACGCTCAGTCTGAATGGGGAAGTACGCCAGGACGCGACCACCGACCAGTTGATCTTCACCCCGGAAGAAACCCTCACGGAGCTTGCCGCCTTCGCCGACCTGAATAAAGGCGACATGCTGCTCACGGGCACGCCCGGCGGGGTAACCCTGAACGCCAACCTGAAAGTGGGTCTGGCGCTACTCCTGAACTTCACTAACGACGACAAGCGCCGAGCCCGGCTGCTGAAAACGCAGCAATCGGTTCGCTATCTGCAACCCGGCGACGTGCTCACCCTGAGTCTCAGAAACCGTGACGGCTCTCTGGACTTCGGGACCCAAACAACAGAGGTGCGTGATGCAACTTCCTGACAGCGACATCAAAACCCGAGAAGTACTGACCTGGGAAGGTTTACACCTGTTGCACTACGACCTGTCCTCCTGTTCGCAGAAGGTGCGGATCCTCATGGGGGAGCTTGGCATCAACTACGTCTCACACCCCATCAATCTGATGCGCGACGAACAGCGCTCGGACTGGTACCGCGGCATTAATCCCCGCGCCGTTGTACCCGTGCTCGTGCACGACGGCGCCGTGCACATCGAAAGCAACGACATCATTGAGTATCTCGACCGGTCTTTCGCTGAAGAGGGCGCTTCGTTTCTCCCTGTGGGCGAGGCCGAACAGGCACAGATGCACGAGCTCATGCGCCTCGAAGATCAACGCCATCCGGACCTGCGCACAGTAACCTTCACCTATCTGGCGCCGGATCCAAGCGACCATGCACCTACTGTCTCAGGCGAAGACTTCGGCTACCTCGGCCGCTTTCATGACGCCTTCTCGCAACTCAACGAGCGCCTTGCCAGTCAACCGTTCCTGCTTGGTCAACGCATGACCCTGGCAGACATCTCCTGGTTCATCACGCTGCATCGGCTCAATCTGGCCGGCTATCCATTCAGCGAACACAGGCACCTGCACGATTACCTCAGGCGAATCTCCGAACGCCCGGCCTTCCGCAAAGAGGTTGCGGCGGGCCCGCTCATGCTCCGCCTTGGCGGTTCCGTATACCGGCATCTGAACCGATTGAGAAAGTCGCTGCCGCGCGACTACGAGCGCTGGCGCAGCAACCGGGCAGCTGCCTGACCCTTCATCAACCGGGAGAGCACACCATGTCTCAAACACCAAGACTTACCCTCGCCCACGCTACCCTCGCGGTAAAAAAGTTCGACGACACCCTGGCGTTTTACTGTGACGTGCTCGGCTTTCATGTAACCAATCAGGGCGAAGTGCCTGGGGGAACCAGGATGTCCTTCGTGAGCCAGGATCCGGACAATCACCACCAGCTTGCCCTGGTTGAAGGGGAAGAGCTGCCAAACCGCGGCTTCGTGATGGCTGATCACCTGGCCTTTCGAACCGGTAGCCTCAACGACCTGCGCATCCTGCGGGAGAAACTGAGCTCCGCAGGCATCGATCCGATCCTGCCGATCTGCCACGGCAACGCCTGGTCGCTGTACTTTAATGATCCGGAAGGCAACGGCCTCGAATGCTTCGTGGATACCCCCTTTCACGTCGCCCAACCCTTCGCCAGCGGCTTCGATCTGGATCAATCCGATGAGGAGATTGCCGCGTCTACTCAAGCGCTCATCGAATCGGAGCCGGAGTTTCAAAGCATGGTCGAGTGGCGTTCGTCCTTCAAAGCACGCCTCGACTGACTGCGTCGCTGATCGTCTAGAGGCAGATAGCCTGCCGGCGAAGCGCTCGCTGTAGCGGCGATGTCAAAATGTCGGAACAAATCTGCTCAGGTACGGTCAATTAGTCGTGCAGGGGGACACATAACTATGACACGACCGCTCACAACGCTAATCGCCGTACTGACCTTCGTGATCAGCGCCGCGCAGACCTTCGCTAAGGACGAGGCACCGCCCGTGGCGCTGGAAGGCTACAGCGTGGTCTCCTACTTCACGGCAGGGCGCCCAGTGCAGGGCTCACCCTTCCACGCGGTAGACCATGACGGCAGGCGCTACCTCTTCACCGATGCAGAGGAGCAAGCCCTCTTCGAGGCGGATCCAGACCGCTATCTGCCGCGCTACGAGATTTGCCCCTTCAGCCTCACCATGGGCCAGCGTCTCCCTCTCGACCCGCAGAACTTCCGGATCGTCGGCGGCTATCT
>JBCDDI010000207.1:0-6534 GCA_039180365.1 Pseudomonadota bacterium | reverse complement strand
TGAGCAGCCACTGGAACATGTTCCAGAGCGACATGTAGAGCCCCGTGGTTGCGAGTATGTAGTTGGTCTCGCCACCATGGATGATCTCGCTCGTCTGCCAGAGAATCATGCCGCTCATGAGCAGCACAACGGCAGCACCAATGGCGCCGGTGAACGCGCTGAGATCCATGAACCAGCTCAGCAGCACCACTGCAAACAGCACCAGCGCGCCTACCATGAGGAAGCTGCCCATGAAGCTGAAGTCTTTTTTGGTCACCAGCGCTACGGCCGACAGACCAACAAAGGCCACCGCCGTGCTGCCAAGTGCCATGGTGACGATCTCCGCGCCGTTGGCCAGCTGCAGGAACATGCCGACGACGGGCCCGATGGAAAAGCCGAGGAAGCCAGTGAAGGCAAACACGGAGAGTAGACCCCAGGCGCTGTCGGCCGTCTTGTTCACCAGGAACAGCAGACCAAGCCATCCGGCAAGGGTCCAGAGTCCGAGGTAGGGTGCGTTGATCGCCATTGCGAAGGCTGCCATGGCGGCGCTGAAGGCCAGGGTCATCCCCAGCAGCAGGTAGGTGTTGCGCAGGACCTTGTTGATTTCAACCGCGTAGCCGGCGCCCGGATGGGTCGCCGCTCGGGCGGTGCTCACAGGACGTTCTGCCATGACTTCGTTGCCTCTAAATCCAAGTGTTGCACTAGGTTATATAGGGTTTCAGGCGCCGTTTGCAAGGTACCTCGCATCGATAGAAGCGACCGTGCCGCTGGCCGTATCCATAGTGCCTCCAGAGGGTTCCTGAAGCCGCCAGAAGTCCATATTTGAGCTATTAAGTTGACGGATATCAGTAACGCCAACCCAGCAGATTCCAGTAGGCGAGGACCGCCACCAGGACGCTGAAGATCAGGCAAACCCAGCTGTAGCGAAGGCGCTGCCAGCCATTACAGGCCTCGGCGCGCCAGACGGGCACCAGCAGCCCGAGGCAAAGTGCCGTGCAGAGGGCACCGAGCATGGGCAGGAGCAGGAGCACGCCGGTGCCCGGCGGTGGGAAGTCAAAGATCATCTCGTTCATGGATGTACCCGAGAAAACAACGGCAAAGCCGAGCGCAAAAGCCAGGAAGGAAGCCGCGGCAGCGATCTGGCTGAGCCGCGCCCAGCGCGCGGGACCGGCAAGCGCCGGCCCGGTCCGGGGGCGACAGGCGTTAATGAGCACAAAAAGCGCCGACAGCAGCGCCAGGACGATCACCAGCTGGTGATTTGAGGCCGTCGCCCAGAACGGCAGCCGGTCGGCCACCATAATCGGCAGAGAACCGACCAGCGCCCGCTCGACAGCGCCATTCTCCCCGGTTTGAAACACAAGGGTTTCCTGCCGACCCCGCTTGCGGAACCGATAGGGCTCTACTTCGACGAAACGTCCCCCTAAGTTACCGGCGATGGTGATTTCACCGGCGATGCCCGGGGCCACAACCAGATCTCCGGCAAGGGCGATAACGCCTTCGAGCTTCGTGAACGCCCGACGGTTCATACGGTAGGCGCCCGCGACTTTGGCGATGCGCTCAGCGCTGCCGGCCAGCGGTGCGGCCGGCAGTTCCGGCGCTCGCCCGCCGTCCCCGGGATAGAAGTAGTCGAGAATCGCATCGACCACGGCGGTCCTGGCCCGCGCGCCCTCCGGCGTATTGAAGGAAAGGAAGAAGCCGAAACCACTCTCCGGTTTCAGCACGAGCTGTGAGTGGAAGGCGATCGTGTCGCCGCCGTGCCCGATGAAGCGCTCGCCGTTACGCCGGATTTCATAGAAACCATGGGCCATGGCGGCAACACGCTCATCGTGCGCAAAAAGCGCGCCGTGCATGCGCTCGACGGTTGCTGCCTCAAGGATGCGCGCCTGGCCGAGGCCGCCGCCGTTGATGTGGGCAAGGATGAAGCGCCCCATGGCATCAGCCGAGGCGGATAGGGCCCCGGCCGGACCGAAGTTCTTTATGAACTCAAAGTCCATCGGTGCGATGCCGCCATGTTCGTTCCAGTAGCCCTGCGCCATGTGTGGGGCCAGTCCGGCCGGGAGTGGTTCCTCAAAGGTAGCCTGGGCCATGCCGAGCGGTTCGAAGATGTTGGCTGAAACGTAGTCCTCGAAGCTCATGCCGGAAACGTTTGCCACCACGAGCCCCGCCAGCGCTGTGGCCCAGTTGTTATAGGCGGAAAAAGTCCCCGGGGCCCAGATCTGCTCCGGGATATGAGCGGCCAGAGAGTCCGCCAGCGGCACCAGGTCTTCCACCTCATCGGCGAAGAGAAAGCCTGCCGCGCCGTCTTCAAGGCCCGGGGCGTGAGTCATCAGGTGCGTGAGGGTGAGGGGAACGCCGAAGGCCTCCGGCAGCTCGAACTGGTCCACATAGGTCGCGACCGGCGCGTCGAGATCCAGGCGTCCCGCCTCCACAAGCTGCATGACGGCCGTCCAGGTAAAGAGCTTGGAGACGCTGCCGGGGCGAAACAGCGTCATGGCCGGATCCACGGGGGCGCCTGTTTCGAGGTTAGCAACCCCGAAGCCTCTGGAGAGCACCTGGCGGCCGTCGCGAACGAGCACAAAGGTCATGCCCGCCAGGTCATAGTCCCGAAACTGAGCGGCCATCACGCCCTCAAGGAAGATCTCGAAGCGGCTGAGTTCCGCGAGTCCGCCGGGCGAATCCTCTATAGCGGCTATTGCGGCTTCCTCCGCCCCACGCGCCCCGAGGGACGTGAACGCAGACAGAACGGCGACCAGCAGCATTGGCGCGAGGGCGAAGGCTCCCGGTCGTCGCACCCGGGCGTAACTCACAAAGCGCTTAACGGATCTTGTCGGACAGCCCATCTCTTCTCCTCTAAGTAATCGCTTACCCATGAAACCCGGTCCAGCGCAGCGCTTCAATGGCTCACTTTCCGCCTACTTTTTGCCGACGATCTGCTCAAGGGTGCTGACTACCTTTTTTATGGGCAATGGGGCTAACTGCAGTGATGGGACGACTTACCACACTGACCACCGTCTGCCTGCTGATGCTGGCCTTTGCGCCTGGCGCATCGGCCGCCGAAGCAACCGTGCTCGACAACGCCGCGGCCGCCGCCCAGAGCGATGCGGGGGGTGCTGAGAACAGCGGCAGCTACTGGCGTTGGATCGATGCCGGCGGTCGGATTCAGTACACGGACTTCGAGCCGGTCGGCGTGCCGGCTCAGGAAGTTCCCCTTACGCCGCCGGAAGAGGACGGTGACACACCGGCCCTGTCGAGCGCGCAGGATGAGTGGCAGCCGGATCCGTTCCATGATCAGGATCAACAGATCCTGCCCATTGAACACATTGGTCCCTGTGCGGACGCGAGACAGCAGCTGGCTGTGCTGCATACGGCGCTACCCGTGTATCGGGACGCTGCAGGCGACTTCCGCGCCGCCTGGCGCGGCGACAACTATCGGGGCGAGCGCTTCTATCTGGAAGCAGAATCCCGGACCACTGCGATCGGTGCCGCTCAGGCGCAGGTACTCGAACACTGCAGCGATCCGGCCGCTTTCGAAGCCGAGGTGGACGCCTTCCGGGACGCCCTCAGAGACTGAGTCAGAGATTCAGATCCGTTGCGGTGTTGGCAAAGATGTAGCATCCGACGGCGATCATCACCACCGGCGTTAACCAGCGACCGGCCCGGGACATCCAGGCGAGTTCTGCCGCGCGACGACCCACCAGACGGGCCAACACAAACCAGAGCACCGACAGCAGCAGAAACTGCAGCGCAATCTCCACATCGAAGATGAACTGCGAATCGGCCAGAAGCGGGGAAAAAACGAGGACCGTGTCGACCCCGTTGGAAAGCTGAGTGCCCGCGACCGCCGACGTACTGCCGAGCACCTCAACTGCACCGCGTTCCTCAGCTGGCGGTTTCAGCAGCAATCGAATCCCTACGGCGATGGGAATAAATCCCAGCAGCCCCAGGTATTCGATGGGAAACAGGTAGCCAACGAGACCAATGGTGATGGAGATTATCAGAATCGCCAGCATGCCAAGCATGTAGCCGGAAAAGAGCTGGCTTACCTTCAGGCGCCCGTCGAGCTGCCAGCCTACGAGCAGCAGCAGGTTGTCGAGATTGGTAGAGACGAAGGCGAAAGCAACAATCCCGAACAGGGTGAGAAAGGGCAGCACGCCCGCTCAGCGCGCTCGGAGCCGGTAGCCTGGTGGCCGGCGGCCGGCCTCGTCCACCACGTCGAACTCTTCCGCAAGATCTTCAACCCACTGAATGCTGCCGGAACGGGCCATGAGATCCGGCGCGTTAAGCAGCGCGGCGGTCGCCCGGCCAACAAAGAGCGGCGTCTGCGAGTCAGACACGTCACGGCCGCGGGATTCGGCGACGGAGCGGACAAACTCTGTCGCAACAGAGCCAGGATAGAGCGATACGCAGGCCACCCCCTTAGGCTCAAGCTCAATAGCCATGTCTGCGGACAATCGGTCGAGCGCCGCCTTGCCTGCGCCATAAGAGGACGAATAGAGATACTGCTGCCCACCGGGCGAGGAAACATTAACGATGGCGGCCCCGGGGGGTGCTGCAAAGAGCAGCTCGGCCGCATGCCAGCTGGCCACGTAGTGACTGCGCAAGCCAATGCCCACCTGGTCGTCCCAGATCTTTATGGGATGCTCCCAGAAGCCACCATCCCAGGCCGGCGGATCCGGGATCGTGTAGACGTTATTGACGAGGTAATCGAGATGATCCACCTCACCGCGGAGCGTCTCGAAGACCCGGGCAATGTCGGCGTCACTGCCGTGATCACAAATTAGAGCACGGCCGTCGCCGCCAAGGCTGGTGATTTCCTCGGCCGCGGACTCAACGGTGAGCGGGCCGCTGCCGCTTGAGCGGCCAGTCACATAGACCGTGGCACCACTTTCCCCCAGGGCTAACGCAATGCCTCGCCCGATGCCGCGGCTCGCGCCAGTGACGAGGGCGATTTTGCCACTCTGTTCCACCCGCTTCCCCGCCATAGCCTCGCTACCCCGATCGTTGCCTGGCACCCAGCTTACCGAGTAGCCTCCTTGCAGGCCAAGGGGCCCGCAGGGGGAAAGCGGCGGTATGGGCAACAGTGCATTTCCAACAACACCGGAAACACTCAGCGACAGCTGGCTGAGTGAGGCGTTAGGTCAGCCCGTAAACGGCCATCGGGTCGAACGCTTCAGCGAAGGCACCGGGGTGATCGGCCTCGTCACCCGCGTGCACCTCGACACAGACGCAGGGCCGCCGACGCTGATCGCCAAGTTCCCCTCACCCGCGGCGGAGAATCGGGCCGTTGCCGCGACCTACGACATGTATGGGCGCGAGGTGCGTTTCTACCAGCAGATCGCCAGCACCCTGCCGCTGAAAACGGCGGCCTGCTACTTCTCAGCCTATGATCCCGAGAGCCAGGACTTCGTGCTGCTGCTCGAGGATCTCGACAACTACCGGATCGGCGACCAGGTTGAAGGCTGTACCCTCGAAGAAGCCCGAGCCGTGGTTGATGCGATTGCCCTCATGCATGCCAGCACCTGGCGCGGCGCCGGCGTGCCAACGCTGCAGTCGCACGGCAGCGACATGCAGAGGGACGGAATGATCGGCGGATTTCAGCTGGGATGGCCGGTGGTTCAGGCGCAGTTCGGTGATCTCATTCCATCGAGCGCGGTCAATGCGGGTGAGAAGATGCCGGGCGCCATCGGCCGGCTTCTCGAGGAGATGTGCCAGGATCCCGTGGCCATGGCCCACGCCGACGTCCGTCTCGACAACATCTTTTTCGGCACAGGCAACGACGTCGTTTTCGTCGACTGGCAGTCTGCCTGTACTTCTGCGCCGGAGCAGGACCTGGCCTACTTCCTGACCCAGAGTGTGCCGCGCGAGGTACTTACGCAGGAGGACCTCGTCTTACGCTACTACGAAGCACTTGTCGCCAACGGCATCGAAGACTACGCCCTGGACCGTTGCCGCGCTCGTTATCGTATTTCCGCCCTCTACCTGCTCTGCTACGCGGTGGTCATCGCCGGCACCCTCGACATGGGGAACGAGCGTGGCAAAGCCCTGGCCCGGACCCTGCTCGGAAACTCTCTCGCTGCCCTCGATGAGATGGATGCCTTCACACTGCTCGACTAGCGAGCTGCTCTACCGAAAGAGGAACAGAAAGCGGGACAGCAGGAGGGGCACAAAGAGGCTGGATGGCTCCGACGCCAGCAGCTAGGATATGCCCCTGATCGGAGCAGCCGGGCCGCCGTGGGAAACATCAGACCGTCCGACGTTATCGTTGTAGGCAACTCCTCCGACGATCCCTTTGCCATCGACGTGGCATTCTCTGTTGGCCAGACCGAAGACATTGCTGACCTCATCAGCATGAAGACCTTCGCCAACTCCGAATTCTGCCCGCGCTTCATCTCCGACGAAGACGACTTCTCCCGCATCGGCAGCAAGCTGAAAGGGACCCGAGTGGTCATTGTCAGCACCTCGAGCAAGGTCGTCAGCCGCCAGAATCTGGCGATGCGCAACCTGCTCATCGCCCGCAGCGCAAAGGAAAACGGCGCATCCCACGTGATGCTCGTG
>JBCDDI010000206.1:0-6537 GCA_039180365.1 Pseudomonadota bacterium | reverse complement strand
TCCAGATGGTCGGTGAGCACGTCGTCATTGAGACCAGGAGCCGCAAAGCCCGTGCGGCTGATAAGGCCCCCAAAGCGCTCGCGCATTTTGTCCACCACTTGAGCCGCGGATCCGACAATGGCGATGGTCTCGACCATCTCGTCGGTGATCAGCGCGGCCATCTCTTCGCTGCGATGCGCGCGATTCAGGGGGATGAGCTCATCCTGCAGCTCACCCCAGCCATGCAGCTCCAGCACAGGGCGGTAGGCGACAGTACAGCCGTAGAAGGCGATGCGCCCGCGCACGGCCGTCACCGCAGCCGCAAGCTGCTCCTCAGTCTCGCCCACCGCCAGCATGGGGGCGTAGTCGAGCTCAAAATCCTCAAGCCGGCGACCACGGTCTGCGAGGCCGCTTTCAATGGCTGGCAGGGTCACCTCGCGCATGTAACGCTCGCTTGAGAAGGGATGCATGATCATGCCGTCGGCGGTCTCCGCGGCGACCTTAGTCATGAGCGGTCCCGTGGCGGAAAGGACAATGCGGGGCCGGGGGCCATCCGTATCTTCGGGCTTGAAGGTGGCAGGCATGAGGTCGTGTCGATAGTACTCACCGGCATACTCCAGCCGCTCCCCGTCATACCAGCAGTCGAAGATGGCGTTCATGGCCTCGATGAACTCACGCATCTGCCGCGCGGCTTTGTGCCAGGGCATGGAAAAACGGCGTTCAATGTGTGGCCGCACCTGGGAACCGAGGCCGAGCACCAGGCGCCCGCGGGAGAAGGCATTCAGGTCGTGGGCCTGCACGGCCATGGACATGGGATTGCGGGCAAAGGCCACGGCCACGGAGGTCACCAGTTCAATCCGCTCCGTGTGCTCGGCGGCAATCGCCAAGGGCATAAAGGGGTCATGATTTAACTCCGCCAGCCGCAGACCGTCGTAGCCGAGGGCCTCGAGGCGCTGGGCCTCCCGGCCGATGCGGGCCATGGCCGCCGGGGCAGGTGCATCAATCTTCATGTTCTCTCCTCAGACTGGGGCCGGACCTTACCGAGCCGCGGTCAGAAGGTCTAACGCTACCGGGCAGGCTCTTTCTTGCAGGCATTCGAGCCCTTACTATCGAGCGTTCGCCGGCACATTCGCTCAGCAAGAGGAAGCAAGCATGTCTGATCTGGAAGCAGATCTTTTTAACCTGGCCATGTCCGAGGAGGCGCAGCCCCTCATGGACGCGGTGCAGAAGCACATCCGGGACAACGTAGAACCGATCCAGGAAGAGTTCGCCCAACTGCATAACGAAAAGGAGGATCGCTGGTCCTGGCATCCGCGGCAGCTCGAACTGCTCGACGGCGCGAAAGAGAAGGCCAAGGCGGCCGGGCTCTGGAACTTCTTTCTGCCCGACTCGGAAATTGGTGAAGGGCTGACAAACCTCGACTACGCCTACATCGCGGCAGAGCTTGGCAAGTATCCGCTCGCTTCGGAGACGCTGAACTGCTCAGCACCGGACACCGGGAACATGGAGGTCCTCGAACGCGTTGGCACGCCGGAACAGAAAGAGCAGTGGCTGAAGCCGTTGCTTGCCGGTGAGATCCGCTCCGCCTACGCCATGACAGAGCCGGGCCTGCCCTCCTCCGATGCCAAGAACATCTCCACGGAGGCGGTCCTCGACGGCGATGAGTGGGTGATCAACGGTGAGAAGTACTACATCTCCGGCGCCGGAGATCCGCGCTGCAAGATCATGATCACCATGGTGAAGACGAGCCCCGATGCGGCGCCGAGCAAGCAGCAGTCGCAGATTCTTGTGCCTACCGATACTCCCGGAGTGGAAATCATCGAGGGCATGCAGGTCTTCGGTCAGGACCACGCACCCCGCGGTCACATGCATCTGAAGTTCAACAACGTCCGCGTGCCGAAGGAGAACATGCTCCTCGGTGAGGGCCGCGGCTTCGAGATCTCGCAGGTCCGCCTCGGCCCGGGACGCATCCATCACTGCATGCGCTCTATCGGTAAAGCCGAGAAGGCACTGGAGCTCATGGTAAAGCGCGGTGCGACCCGGGAAGCCTTCGGCAAGCCCATCGTTAAACTCGGCAAGAACCTCGAGGTGATCTCTCGCGCCCGCATCGAGATTAACGCCATGCGTCTCGCCGTGCTCCAGGCTGCCAAAGCCATGGACGTGCTCGGCAACAAGGAAGCGCGCGTTTACGTGAGCGCTGTGAAAGCCATGGTCCCCGAGAAGGTCTGCCAGATCATCGACGACGCCATTCAGATTCACGGCGCTACCGGGATCTCCCAATGGACGCCCCTCGCGGAGATGTACATGGACATGCGCCATCTGCGTTTCGCAGATGGCCCGGACGAGGTGCATCACATGGTGGTCGGCCGCAACGAAGTCCAGAAGTACGGTCTCTGGTAGGCAAAGTGATCGCCGCGCCCGCGCGGACGGAAAAGGCGCCTGCGGGCGCCTTTTCTTTTTCAGGGTCCTGTATTCGGCATCCCGATAAGCAGAGGGCTCACGCCATTCAGGCTTCTGCCCGCCCTCTATAAAAAATTAGCCAACTTGCTAACTAATTCCTTTGAGGCTACCTTTGACAGGTCAATTAGCCTATTGGCTAATAATAAGCTGCTAGGCAGCGGATCCTGATCATGGGGGAACGTGCGATGTCTGAAACCGTCATCTGCCACTATCGAGTCACCGCGGGCAATGAGCCCCGCTTCGAGGCCCTGCTCCGGCAGCACTGGCCGACGCTGCATCGCCTCGGTCTGGTCACAGATACACCGGCCCAACATTTCCGGGGCGTCGAGCAGGACGATGGAGAGCCTATCTACTTCGAGATCTTCCACTGGCAGGACGGTGCCGCGGATCGGGCCCACGAGCACCCGGAAGTCATGCAGATCTGGGAACCCATGGATGGCCTCTGCGAAACGCGGGGCCCCAAACCGAACATGGAGTTTCCGCACGTGGAGGCATTCACGCCTTGAGCCTGGAGGCGGTCGAGGCCGGCGCGGACAAGGCGGCGGCGAAATCCCGTGGGCTCCAGGAGATCGAGGAAGCCGACGCCGTGTTCGGCGCCCTCGCGCATCCGCTGCGTCGGCAGATCCTGCTTTCCGTGCACTTTCGCGGCGAGGCCCGCGCCGGGGAAATCGCCCGGCGCTTCGACTGCAGCTGGCCCACCACCAGTCGCCATCTCGCGACCCTGGTGGAGAGCGGCCTGCTGAGCGTTGAACGGCAAGGTCGGGAACGGCTGTACCGGGCAAACGACGAGCTGCTGGTCAGCCTATTCGAGCGCTGGCTCGGCTATCTGCGCTGATTCAACCTTCGTCGGCGAGCGCCGGCACAATCGCAAGGGTCGCGCTGTTTGCCGTTGGGTTGCTCACGAAGCTGCCTCCTTTCATGATCGTTGACCGATCAATGAAACTAGCGGCGAGCCTGAGGAAACACCAGCGTGAGTGCAGAACAAGGCAGACAACTGATGAGCATCTATCTCAACGAAGTGCTCGCGCAAAGGAATTTCGATCGCATCCCGGAAATCGCCGCGCCAGGCATGATCGACCACACGCAGCCCGCCAGCACCGGGCCCGCGGCGCTCGATGCCCACGCCCGCGGCTTCTGTGCGAACACCCCGGATGTCGAGATTGAGGTCGTGAAAATTTTCGCCGATGACGAAACTGCGGTGGGTCTCTGGAAATGGCACGGCGAACCGAGCCAGCCAAGCGCCGAATCCGCAAAGGGTTCGCCGGTGGTGCCGCGCTTCGTCTGCAGCATCTTCGAGTTCAAAGATGGGCAGATTCAGGACTACCGGGTGTTCGTGGACGCAGTAGACGTGTTCACGCAGCTCGCGCAGTAGCGGACTCCCTTCGGGATGATGGCGATCCGCGGCGAACGGACCGGCGGCAGATCTTTTCAACCGCGGCTCTCCGGTGTCCTGATCTTCCTGGCGGTGACTGCCTGCGGCGATCCTTCTGCTGAGCGCGGTCTCTACTACTACGGCGGGGAAGTGAACGTTGTCTGCCCCTGCGGTGGCGACAGCTGCTACTGGGTCCGCGGCGCTGCCGCAGTCCTGGATCCTATGAAGCGTTTTGTCCTCAAGAACGCCGCCACGCCCTATCAGCCCATGTATCTCCAATACCGTGGGGAAGCGCTCAAGGAGACGCCCGTTGGCTTCGCCGCGAACTACGACGGCCTTTATCGCATCGATTCGGTCCTGGCCATCGATAGTACCCTACCGGCAGACTGCCAGGCCCGCTGACAGGCAGCTGAAAGACGGCGCCCCGCCCTTCTCTTGTCCGGCTCATCCCCACGATGTATAAACTCGCCCGGAATTCGCAAGCACCGGGGCCTCAGCGCCTCTGATGCCGCAACTAAAGAAGGAACTGACATGCTCAACATCGTAAAAAGGATCAGCCGTCGCGGCATCCTCACTCTGCTCACCGGCCTGCTGGTCGCCCTGCCCTTCGGCGCCAGTGCCGCAGAGCAGTCGCCGGTTCTGGCTCGAATCGCCGAAACCGGCACCCTTCGGGTCGGGATGTCTGCGGGCCAGCCGCCCTTCAATTTCGAGAGCCGGGAAGGCAAAACCATCGGCATGGACGTCGATCTGGCGGGTCTGCTCGCCGTGGCGCTGAACGTGGAACTCGAGATTGTCGACATGCCTTTCGGCGAGCTCCTGACAAGCCTCGAAAACGGCAAGGTCGACCTGGTGATCTCCGGCATGACGGCCACGCTGCCGCGTAACATGCGCGCCGCTTTTGTTGGTCCCTACCACGTCACCGGCAAGTCGATCCTGGCCCGCTCAGAGACGCTCGCGAGCCTCGGTAAGGAAGAGCTCGGGGAGACGCAGCTGAAGGTAGCGGCCCTCGCCGGCTCCACGAGTGAAGACTTCGTGACCGGCGTTGCACCCAACGCCAAGCTGGTAACCACCAAGGACTACAACGACGCCATCGATCAGCTCCTGGCCAACAAGGTGGATCTTTTTGTTGCGGATGCCAGCATCATCATGCTGTCCATGATGCGCTGGCCGGACGCCGGTCTCGTAGCTGCCAATCAGCCGCTCACCATTGAGCCCATCGGTATTGCCGTGCCCGCAGCGGATCCGCTGCTCCTGAACCTCGTGCAGAACTACATGCGTGCCATGGAAGCCAGCGGCGTGCTGCAGCAGCTGAACAAAAAGTGGTTCCAGGACGGCGCCTGGCTCGTCCAACTCCCCTGATCGGGTCCCACTGACCCAACGCGCCGGCTCCGCCGGCGCGCCTGCATCTACCGATGCTCCGAAGCTTCAACCTGTTACTCGTCGCCGTCGCCGCCCTTGCGGCCGTCGGCGCCGTCGGTTGGCTTGCTTTTCAGGAGCGGCAATCGCAAACCCTGATCATCGCTGCTGGTGGCCGCGCCAGCGAAGGGTTTGCCCTGGCAGAAGCCATCGCCCGGGTGGTGAACGCCAATCACGGGGACCTTGAGCTTGAGGTCATAGAAACCGGCGGCTCCCTGGAGAACGCCCGCCTCATGGACGCCGGCTACGCAGATCTCGCACTGCTGCAGGCTGATGCCGCTGCCAGCAACAATGCCCGCATGGTTGCCATTCTTTACCCGGACGCCTATCAGCTCATCGTCCGCCGGGACGCCGGCATCGACTCCGTCGCTGATCTGGCTGGCAGGAGCGTCGCCCTGCCCTCCCGGGGCTCGGCTCAATTCACTTCCTTCTGGTATCTCGCCAGTCATTACGGACTCACAGAGGGAGATCTCGACTGGCTTTCCATGTCGGCCCGTTCCGCGGAATGGGCGCTCATCGTCGGCGCCGTCGACGCCGTATTCCGGGTCCGCGCTCCCGGGGATGAATCAGTGCGGGAGCTCGTGGAACAGGCGGACATCACCATCGTCCCGATTCTTCAGGCGCCTGCTCTCCATCTGCGGAAGTCAGCCATCAACCCTGGCCGCATTCCGAAAGGCAGCTACCGGGGTCATCCACCACTACCGGAGGAGGATCTGCCGACGGCAACCGTCGACCGTCTCCTGGTCGCTCGCGACAATCTGCCCGCGAGCGTCGTTTATGCCATCAGCACCGTGCTCTTCGAACGGCAGCGCGCGCTCAGCGAGCAGAGTTCGCTCGCCTCGCTGATCCGAGCGCCGGACTTCACAAGCGGCACGACCCTGCCCCTCCACGCCGGTGCCGCTCAGTATTTCGCCCGGGAAGAGCCCGGATTCTGGAGCGAACAGGCGGACTTTCTGCGCACCGTGCTGTCCTTAACCGCCATCTTCGCGTCCATGTTTTTCGGCTTCCGGAACTGGTTCCAGGGCCGTCAGAAAGATCGGGCAGACGCCTATAACAAGGATCTCCTCGCCCTCTACGAAAGCGCCAAGGCCCGCGAGCACGACATCGCCCACTATCGCAGCGCCCTCGGCGACATCCTCATCAAGGTTGTCGACGACCTCGATAACGATCGGATTTCCAGCGAAGGTTTCGACGAGTTCTCCTTCACCTGGCAGGCCGTGAGCGAGCTCCTCGAGGGAGAGCAGCAGGCGTTGAGACCCCTGGAGTCATGAGCGGTAATCGCTCCATCAATCTGGCCCTTGTGCTCATCT
>JBCDDI010000205.1:0-6563 GCA_039180365.1 Pseudomonadota bacterium | reverse complement strand
GTGGCAACACCGACGGCACGGGCACCGACAAGATCGCCGACGATGTGGTGGCGGAAATCCGCAACATGGGCGGCGAAGCCGTCTCGCACACGGAGTCCATCGCCGAAGTGGCTGGAGGCCAGAGCCTGCATCAGACAGCCCTTGACGCTTTCGGCGGCATGGACATCCTCGTGAACAACGCGGGCATACTGCGTGACAGAACCATCTTCAACATGGAGGAGTCGGACTGGGACGCGGTGATCGCCGTGCACCTGAAGGGCCACTACTGCTGCTCACGACCCTTCGCCAACTACATCCGGGCGGAAAACCGCACCGGCTGCCGGATCATCAACTTCTCCAGCGTCTCCGGCCTCTACGGCAACTTCGGCCAGGCCAACTACGGTGCGGCGAAGGCCGGCATTGCCGGCTTCTCCCGGGTACTGGCGCTGGAGCTCGCGAAGTACGGCTGCACGGTGAATACCATTTCACCCGGCGCCCTGACCCGCATGACCATCCCACTCCGGGAAAACCGCGGCGAGGAAGTGGGCGACTCGGAAATGGCCGAAAGCGGTCCGCAGCACATTGCACCGATTGTTGCCTGGCTCGCCACCCAGGAGGCGGGGGGCATTACTTCGGAAATCTTCCACACCGGCTACGGCGGCGTCGCCATCATGCAGCAGCCGAAGGTCATCAAGCAGTTCAAGAAGTCCACGGGGGTCTGGAGCCTCGATGAGCTCGACGCCGTCGTGCCGCAGCTTCTCGAAGCAAAGAAGGCCAACGTTGAAGCGGCTGACGCCGCCGGTTCCGCCATCGAGGTCTGAGCCGGCGAGCTCCGCCCGAAGGCGGTCGCGCGGAAGACAAAAACTGAGCGGTTCCCGGGCGAGGGAGCCGCTCAGCCGACCTCAGAAGTAGTACACCCAGCGCAGGTAGCCCTGAAAGGCACCGCCGGTGGTCGCGTTCTCGCCAAAGATCGGCACCCCACCGAACTCCTGTCCGGCATCGCCGATGGGAATCGTCACACCCGCATCAATCGTGGCATGGTCGCTCGGCACATAGGAGAGCGTCGTCTGCAGGAGCGAGCTGCCGTCGTTCAGGTTCGAGATCAGCGTCAGGGCCTGAGTCCAGAGGGGATGCCAATGCAGCGAGCCGCCGAGGGCGAGATAGTCGCGCATCAGGTTGAAGACCTCACCCCGGGCCAGACGCTCCGTGAGCTCATCGGGCAGCTCGCGAATATCCTGAGGCAGGGTCTTCACGCCGAAATCGTTGTGGTAGAACTCGGCAAAGACGTAAGCCGAGCGCCCACCGAGATCGAAGCTGTAGTCGGCGTTAACGATCCCCGAGAAACGCCAGTCTCCATCCGCATCAAGGCGCGTGGCCACCAGATCCGCGCGAACCATGGACCCGCCGACAGGCACACGCAGGGCGCCGCCGTATACCTGGTCCCGGTAGTGCTTGCCGCCGAAGAGTTCAAGCTCGTTGCCGCCGAGAAACTTCCGCCACTTGATCGCAGCACTGGCGACGTCCGCCGTTGCATCCCCGTCGAGATCCCGCCGCGCAACGCCAAGCAGCTGCAGGTCGCTGCCATCGTTGAACAGCTTGTCGACGATCAGCAGATCGTCGCCCGCCTTGAAGTCCCGGTCCACGGTAGTTGGCGCAAAAGGACTGAACAGATCCATCGGTTGGAAAACCAGACCGCTGCCCCAGCTCACGGCTTCCCGGCCGAGGGTCACGCCCCAGGTGCTGCCCCGGTACTGCAGGGCCAGGCGATCGAAGCGATGTACAAGCCGGTGCCGGTCGCCGCTGTGGATCTCCCAGCTGAGGTCCATGAGTCGGAAGGCGTCGTCCGTCGGTGACTGATCGAGAGTGGCGCCAGGGCTGGTGAGAAAGGCGAAGGAATCACCGCCATTGAGAATCGTGTTGTGGTGGGCCGTCAGGGAAAGACGCCCCCACTCCTGTTTAAAGAGCAGCCGCAGGTCCGCCGTATAGTCATAGGCCGGCGTCCCGGCGAGCTGCCGCTGCAGACTGTGCTCTGGCAGGGCGGCCCCGGCTCCGAAGAATTTTGTCCGCACGTCGAGTTCCAGGGCCTCGACGGGTACTGCTGAAAAGCTTAAGCCCGAAAGCAGGACCGCCAGGACCAGGCCCCTGCGGTGGCGCGCATGACAGCCTGAGGACCCACCCCCGGGTCCGCTCAGGGAAGCGGACTTGCCGGTCACTGAAATCGACTCACGCCGCCTCGTCGTGCGCGCTGTCCTCAATGATCTCGCCATCCCGGAGTCGAACCTGACGTTTGGCATAGCTCATGACAAGAGGGTCGTGGGTGGCGGTCACAATCGTCACCCCCTGCTCCTCATTCAGGCGTCGGAGCAGCTTCAGCAGTTCCTCTGTGGTCTTCGAGTCGAGATTGGCGCTCGGCTCATCGGCAAGCAGCAACACCGGGTGGGTGACGATGGCTCGCGCCACAGCAACGCGCTGCTGCTGGCCGCCGGACATCTCCCCCGGACGACGGTCGGCCATACCCGTGAGGCCAAGTTCATCGAGCATCGCCGTGGAGCGGCTGTGTCGCTCAGCGGCCGGCACCCCCTGGAGCTGCATGATGAATTCGACGTTCTCAAGGGCCGACAGCACAGGAATCAGGTTATAGGCCTGAAAAACGAAGCCCATACGCTCCAGGCGAAGATCGGACAACGCGCTCTCCGACAGCTCGTTCAACAGCACGCCATCAACCTCAACGGTGCCTTCATCAGGCCGGTCAAGGCCGCCGATCACGTTGAGGAGCGTTGACTTACCGGAACCGGAGGGGCCCGCCAGACTGACGAACTCACCGCGATGCACTTCGAAGTCTACGTTCACAAGGGCTCGAACGGGGACGGAATCGTCCTGATAGGTTCTCGAGACGGACTGACAGCGTACGACCAGATCACTCATCTGCGTAAAGCCTCCAGAGGTTTGATTTTGACGGCCCGCCAGGCCGGATACAGGGCGGCGAGAACGCCGAAGAAGAGGCTCATGACGGTGACCAGAATGATGTCCTGCATGAGCAGGTGCGGGGTCAACACACTGCGCATCCCCGCCAGCTCAATGCCCTGCGCCCAGGCCGTGAGGTCGATACCATCACCGAGCCACTGGGTGGTCAGGAGCCAGCCAATCACTACCCCAACGGCGACGCCCACCAGCATGATGACCGTCGATTCGAGCACCACCTGCACAATGACGGCGCCGGACTTCATGCCCACGGCCCGCAGCATGCCGAATTCCTTGATGCGCTCCATAACCGCAGTGATCAGCGTGTTTACGAGACCGAAGATGAGGGCACCCATGATCACGAGAAACCAGATAAAGATGGCGCTGTCGACGTAAACAAACATCGCCGCCGCCTGGGGCTCCAGCTCCTGCCAGTTCATGACTTCAAGCCCCGTGAAAAACCCCGTGAGGGTTTCTTTGATGCTGGCCTCACTCTTCTCGTCTTTCAGCTTGATGGAGACTTCCGTTACCACCTCCGCTTCAACGAGGCTCTGCAGCGCTTCCACGCCGGTGAAGACAAACTGTTTTTCGAGGCCCGTACCTTCTGCATCGTAGGTGCCGGCGATGCGGAAACCCGCTTCGCGGTTGCGCCCGTCCAGGCCCTGGGTAATGAGCACCAGACGCCGGCCGACCACCGTTTCCAGCTGCCGGGCGAGCTCGGCGCCGACGAGCACGCGGCCATCCGCCGCATCCGCAAGACCCTCCCCCTCAATCGCGACATCACCGAGAAAGGAGATGCCTTCCCGGCTCGGATCAACGCCGACAAACTGCACGCCTCGGGTTTCCCGTTCGCTCATGATGACGGCGGGGATGCGGATCCGCGGCGCCCAGCCCTCGATGGCTTCCGCCGGTACTTCCGGCTGCCAATCCGCGTCAAGGCTGAAGCTTTTCTCGATATTAGGATCGTCCAGATAGCCCGGCGCCAGCACTTTGATGTGCCCCGTGAGGTTTGCAACGGCGGCTTCGCGCATGTCGAACTGCATGCCGCGAATCAGCGAGTTGGTCACCACCACGCCGGCCACGGCGACGGTGATGGCCAGCAGCAGCATGAGATTGCGCCGCTTATGGCGGAACAGATTGCGTACGGAGAGCTGCAGCAGCAGATTTATAGGCACAGGGACATCTCCTTGACGGGCCAGCTCATCATTCGTTACCCCGGAGCGCTTCTACCGGCGTCATCCGGCGTATGCGCAACGCCGGGATGAAGGCGGCCAGCTGCGTACCAATGATCATGATCGCCGCTGAAGCGATCGCCGCGAGATTCGAGAAGCGCGGGTACATGCGCTCCGGCATGTTGTACTGATTGAGAATTTCCGTCGCCGAGTCCGGCAGCGGCATGCCGCTGCTCGCCAGCGGGACCAGGACGGCAGCCGAGAGGGCAAAACCAATGACAACACCGAGGAGCGCCAGAAACAGCGCTTCGAGGGCAAGCTGCAGCATGATCCGGCCGGGCTTCATACCGATGGCCATGAGCATGCCGAATTCCTGAGTGCGCTCGAAGATGGTCATCATGAAGGTGTTGACGATGCTGAAGGTCACGATGATGGCGATGAGACCGAAGAACAGCAGCGTGCCGATCAGCTTGATGTCGATGGTCTGAACGGCTTCCGGCATCAGCTCGCGCCAGTTGAGGGCTCGCCACTCAGGGCTCGCCTGCTGAGCCAGGCGCTCGGCAACGCCGACGCTGTCCGAAACAGTGCCCGCCAGCACAACAATCGCGTGCGCTTCGTCGCCATCAAGTTCCCAGGCAGCCCGAAAATCCTCAAGGGGAACCTGCAGCAGCGAGCGGTCCAGATCAGCCTGGCCGCTTTCGAAGGTTCCCACCACGGTTGCAACGGCGGCAGCCACCCCACCCTCTCGCGCTGTGCCGAGGAGTACGATCTCATCACCAACGGTGAGGCCGAGGTTTCTGGCCAGGATCGAGCCGAGGAACGCCTCGCCAGGACCGGCGAGGTAGCGCCCTTCCCGGACCATGCCTGGCAGCGATGACCACTGGGCCTCCCGGGCAGCATCCACGCCGAAGATCTGTGCGCCGAAACTCCGCTCCTCATGATTCACCAGGGCAAAGCCGTAAACCCGAGCGCTGGCCATGGTGACCTCAGGGTCCGCTTCGGCGAGGGCGATGAGTGCTCGAGAGCCCGGTACCGTGTATTCCATCCGCGGATCATCCTGATAGTCAGGATGCTGAATCTGTACATGACCGAGGGCAAGGCGGGCGCCGTTGTCGATCATCATTTCGAAGGAGCCGTCCTGCATGGACATGGAGAAAATCAGCAGCCACACCGCAAAGGCGATCCCACCCGCTGTCAGCCAGGTGCGGCGTCGGTTCCGCCAGAGGTTACGCCAGGCGATCAGCAGCACGCTGGCACTACGGTTCGTGCCCGCAGCGGGCGCCGTAAGGTCCATGGACGGTGCGGCTTGAGTCTGATTACTCATGGTCTGAGCCCCCTGCCGTGCTTCGACGCAACATCGGCTAATCCCCCCGGAGCGCTTCCACAGGTTTTAGGCGCCGGATCCTGAGCGCCGGCAGCAGCGCGGCGAGCTGCGTGCCGATGATCAGCACCACCGGTGAAACGAGAAGTGCCTCCAGGGACAGGGCCGGATACATGCGTTCCGGCATGTAGAACTGCTGGGCGTACTCCTGAATAGCTTCGCCGAGATAGATTCCCACATCCATGAGCCAGAGCGTCAGACCGACGGCGAGAACCAGGCCAAGGGCGATGCCGAGCAGCGAAACGAACAGCGCCTCCCACTGCAGCATGAAAATGATGCGCCGGGGTTTCATGCCAATGGCAAGCAGCATCCCGAACTCCCGGGTCCGCTCGAAGACGGTCATGATGAAGCTGTTGATCACGCTGAAGACAACGAGAGACATGATGATGCCGTACATGATGCGGCCGCCAATTCTGTCTACTTCGATACCCTGCTTAACCTCCGGCAGCACCTGATCCCAGTTCCGCACGGTAAGCGTCGGCGGGACGGCCTCCTTAAGCCGAGCCACAAGTTCCGGTGCCCGCTCGAGATCCGTGGTACGCAGGACAATGCTGTGGACCTCGTCTTCAAGGCCATAGCCCGCCTGCACGGCGTCAAGGGGGGCCAGCATGATGACGCGATCCAGGTCCGCCATGCCGGTTTCGAGGATACCCACCACCTCAAACACCATGGCGGCCACACCCCCTTCCTTGCCTGAGCCGAGCACAACAACTTCGTCGCCAAGGCTGGCCCCGAGATTTCGCGCCAGCACGGAGCCGATGACGGTGTCTTCGGGACCTGCGATTGTGCGGCCCTCCCGGAGCATCTTCACGAAGCGGACGGTGGCGAGCTCCGCATCGATATCAATCCCTAGGAGCTGCGCGCCGAAGCTGCGCTCACCCACAGAAGCGAGCGCAAAGGCTTCCACCCGCGGTGCAACCGCGGCGACACCCGCCGTCTCTCTGAGCTCGGCAATCAGCGCTGTCGCGTTGGGAATGGTGTCTTCAAAGCGGTTGTCTTCCAGATAGTCGACGTTCTGCAGCTGCACCTCTCCTTCCAGAAGGGCCGTCGCGTTCTCGGCCATCACCGCG
>JBCDDI010000204.1:0-6564 GCA_039180365.1 Pseudomonadota bacterium | reverse complement strand
GCGCACACGGTGGTTGAGCTCACGGACGGAGACAACCGGGACCTGCTCCAGGACCTTGGCGTCGACGATGTGGTGGTGAGTTCTGAGATCGTGTCCGCACAGCTCGCGCAGGTGGCAGAACAGCCCGTGCTCGGCCCGATCTACCGCGAGCTCTTGAGCGCCGGCGGCATCGAGATCAGCATTCGGCCAGCTGGCGAGTATGCGAGCGAGGGCGAAGTAACCACTTTCTCTACGCTGATCCGCGCTGCGCAACAGCGTCAGGAAGTGGCTCTCGGCGTCTACATTGAGGCGAGTGAGAAAATCACGCTGAATCCCGGTCGCGAGGCGTCCTGGCGCTTCCTGGCGCCCGACCGGATCGTCGTGCTGGCGCAGCAGGTTTACTGAGCTGCTCCGGCAGAGAAAGCCGCGTCAGGTGCGGCGGATGAAACCCCAGAGATGGCCCATGCCGTCGGGCACCGTCAGCATGCGGACGCCGAACTCACGATCAATGGGCGCCTCACACTCAACACCGGCGCTGCGTACCTGTTCGTAGATCGCATCAACATCGTCGACCCAAACCCCTATCCAATTGGGACGATCGTCCTCGCTCTGCTTTCGGCCGCCACCAACCAGCCAGAGTTCCGTGCTGCCGACGCGCATCTCGGCATTCTGAACTTTGCCGTCGTCATTGGCCCAGCGCCCGATCTCCTCGAAACCGAACACGCGCGCATACCAGGCTATGGCGACTTCCGCATCGTCGAAGAAAAGATAAGGCACGATGCCTTTGTACTGATTCGTCTGACTCATCGCATGCCCCTCTCCCAAAAGGTCATTCGGTGCCGAGCAGCGCCTCAATTTTGCCCATGAGGCGTTTGAAGTTGACGGGCTTCGTGTCGTAGTCATCGCAGCCGGCTTCCCGTGCCCTGGCTTCATCCCCTTCCATGGCATGGGCCGTGAGCGCGATCACCGGCAGCGAGGCCGTCGCCTGATCTCCCTTGATGCGGCGGATCGCCTCCCAGCCATCCATGATCGGCAGGCTGAGATCCATGAGCACAATGTCCGGGGTCTCTGAGGACGCCATCTGCACGCCTTCCTGGCCGTTCATGGCCATGACCACCTCGAAGTTTTTCCGCTGCAGACGCCGGGAAAGCATGTCCCGATTCATCTCGTTGTCCTCGACCAGCAGGACTTTTTTCACGACTTCACTGCCTCAATCACTGCCTCAAGCTCCGCCCTTTCTGCCCAAGAGATATTGCTCAACTCTCGGCGCAAACACCCGGCCCTGATTCTCCTCCCACCAGGCCTGCACCCCCGGCATGCGGAACACCGCATACGCCTGTCCGGTTACTCGCTCGAAGGTTTCCGGGCTCACCCAGACACCGAGCTCCTCATGCACCATGATGCAGTCGACGATGCCAAAATACATTGAGATGAGGAAACCAAAGCGGGCTTTCTCATTGGCTGCCAGCGCCGCGTAGTCGTGGGTGCCCCGATACCAGATGTCCCAGGTTTCCTTATCGGCAGCGGTGGAATTGGTGAAGTTTGTCCAAAGCTCGGTGATCTGCGTGTAGCTGTCCACGCGGGACTGTTTGACAGACGCCCGCAGCTGCACGCCAACAAACATCAGCGACCCGACCACCGCGACGGCGGCAATCAGGCCGCTGATACCGCCGAGAAACTCGCCCCAGGCTGCGAGCACCTCGATATTCATTCAGGCACTCCGCCCACCGTGGACCGGTCGTATATGCCCATGGCTAGAGCTTGAGCGTCTCCGCCGCCTGATCAGAATGGCCGTCAATGTCGAAGGACATGATGACAAGATCCCGCGAAACACCGTTGCGATCCTCCACGTAGTCGGCCAGGAGCGCCTCCGGCACAAAACCGAGGCGCCGGAAGGCCGCCTGGGCGCCGGGCTGGTCCGTTGTCATATTGGCCATGAGCTTGCGCAGTCCAAGGGAGCGGGCCAGATCAAAAATCTGCGCTGTCAGCGAGCGCCCAAGGCCCCGGGTACGGAAGGCCGGGCTGACGTTGACCCGGATCTCCCCAACCCGGCGCGTCCAGCGGGCAGGGTTACGGTGTACGGTGGCATAACCCACCAACTCATCGTTTGCATAGGCGACGAGCGAGGTTGAGTCACCCCGCTCCAGGGTGGCGATCCACTCATCGATCACGGAGGGTTCCGTGAGATCAACGCGGAGAAACAGCAGATCCGCTTCCGGCAGTCCGCCGGCGAAGGCCAGCATCGCGGCGCGATCGGCACCAGACATGAGGCGGATTTCCACCGAGCCGCCATCAGGCAATACGGATTCTTTCGGATAGTCGGCGGCTGCTTCAGCCATTGTTGGACTCCTTGTCTGTGGGCGCTTCTGGGTCTGTTTCCGGCGTGGCGGCGGCGCTCGTATTTGCCGCAGTCTTCGTCTTGGCTGCCCCCTTCTTGGCCGCCCCCTTCTTGGCCGCGGCGTTCTTACCTTTTGAGGGGTTGGAAGCTTTCTTCGCGGATTTCTTAGCTTTCGATTTGTCTTTTGACGCCTTCCCCTCAGGTTCCTGGACCCTGGGCGCCTCAATCTCCGCGGGAGGCGTGGCCGCTGGTCCGTTCTTTGCCCGCGCGGCATCGAGGAGTTCCGCGAAGGCGTCTTCCATGGCAGCCACCATGTTTTCGAGATCCGGCATGAGCCGCGTTTCCGCAATCATCCCGAACATCATCTGCTGGTTATAACTGACAATGGCGACCCCATAACCGAGCGGTCCGCCCAGCATGAGGATGCCAAGGAACTTCTCGAGCTTGTGGCCGGCGATGTACAGGGGCACCTGCACCCCGGGTACGTTCGTGCAGGTAAAGTTGAAACCGAAGAAGGGCGGCCGGGGCCCCAGCTTTGGTAGAACGGGTCCCGGATGCTGAGCTGCAAAAGCGGTGGGGTCGAAGGATGTCCCCACCAGCAGCGTCGGCGCCATGAGCGCCGCGGGCATACTCATGGACGACTCGTTCATGAGCGTCAGCGCCTGTGCTTCCTGGTTTTCCTTAATGGCGTTCGTTTCGGCGAGCACCGCGCTGTACCGGGACTCTGCGTCCATGGGCCAGGCAGGCAGGGTGGGGAAAATGCCAGACACTCTATTGCCGAGGGCCCCCTGTTCATCTTCCGTACGCACGCTCACCGGACACATGATGCGCAGGTGTTTGCCGTCTGTGTCCTCGTCATGATCACGCAGGTATCGGGCCGCCGCCTCGCTGATCACCGCAAGGACCACGTCGTTAATCGTGCCGCCGAAAGCCCGGCGGATTTCGCGAAACTCAGAGAAAGGATGAATGCTCCAGCGCATCTTGCGCTTCGGACCCACCAGGCCGGCATTCCAGGGCGCCAGAATCGCGGGATTGGAGAAAAAGCGGGACATGGCCCGGGTGGCGTTTGCGAGCAGCCCTCGCGATGCTTCGTCCGTCGGCGGGGGTCGCCGCAGCTCTTCTCCGAAAGTTTCGGCGTTCTCACGAACGGCTTCGGTGATTAGCTCCAGCGGCGACGGCTCGGGTTCCGGCACCCAAGGCGCCTCCGGCGGCGGTGGCGGCGCTACCTCGGGCTCGAGATCCATGAGAATCATCGTCAGATCAATCCCGGAGACCCCATCGATCATCGCGTGATGCACCTGCTGCAGAAGCAGGGTTTTACCGGGCACACCGTCGACCACGTAGCAGGCCCAGAGAGGCTGGTTCCGATCGAGGAGCTTGCCGTTTAACTCGAGAATTTCATCCGCGGCTTCTTCCAGCGTGGAGCCAGGCGTCACCGAGAAGGGTTTGACGTGGTTCTCCACGGCAAAGTCAGTATCGTCTACCCACTTCGGATGGCCGAGATTGAAGGGCACAAAGGCCAGCTTCTGTCGGTAGCGCGGGACGAGATGCATACGCGCCCGGAAGTGCTCAAGCACCGTCTCATAGGCGAGGTTTCCATCCACAACAAAGATCGAGGCCGTGTGCAGCGGCCCGCTGGCGGTCTCGCCGTAGAGAAATGAAGCGTCCTGCTCGCTTAAACGCATGACGGTCCTCCCGGAAGCTTCAGGTAAGCACAGCCAGGGCGGCGAGCCCGGCGATGAGTCCCGGCACCTGGACAATGCCAGGGCCATTCAACTGCGCATTCAGTTCCTGCTCGAACTCGCCGGAGCGCCGCGTGCGCAGAATGATGGGCACTTCGAAACTGCTCGCATTCACCGCTCGGCCAAAAACCGTGGCGAGGAGCGCCGCACTCGCCCAGGAATCCATCGGCACAAGCAGCGCAACCAGTGCCACGAGACCCCAGCTGCCTGAGAGTCCACCCCAGCTCATCCAGAGCGCCTGACGAACGGAGTTGGCGGCCATGTCGAAGCGAAACATAAAGAAGAGTTTGTGCGGCTTCTTCAGCACCGGAGAGACAGCGCCGGAGAGGCGCGCCCCGCTGAAGTGCCCCCACTCGTGAAAGAGGGAAGACAGCGCCATGCCGGCGACCACGGCCGCTGCGAAGGACACCACAACGGCAAGGGGCCAGCCGCTCAGCGCTGCCCAGCTGTGGGCCGCGCCAAAGAGCGTGAAGGCGGCGATCACACCGGTGCCGTGCCAGAACGCCATCTGCTTGAGCCGGGCCCAGTCGCGGGATGCATCCGACGTTGGTTCCCGCCCGGCGGCTGCCTCCTCGTCGCGCGCAGCACGTCCGGCGCTCGCTATGTTCTCGACCTTCGCTGATGCCCCTTCGGCCACGGAGTTGTTGTTCTGTTCCAGGTTACTTTCTGCCATCGCTCTGCCTGATTTCCTTCCCTGTTTTCTTAACCCAGGTCGTTTTCCTGCATCCAGCAGCGGGCCCGCCAGCATGTTAAGTCGCTGGCCGGCTGAGAATGCTTATCCGGGGTCGGACAGCCACTTAAACATGAATATGGGACGGGCAACAGCCCCCGCCACGGGGCGGCTGGAGACCCCATGATTCGGGGCCTCGCCGGGAACTCAGGCGAGCTCAACGGAAAGTCAGGCCCTCGTAGCCGCCGGCGACCATGTCCGCAAGGCGCTGCCGATAGGCCGGCGCGCCACCGAGATAGATCATGTAGCGGAGCTTGTCATGCCCATCGACGTTGGAGTTGTAGCCCGTAAACCAGCTCCGGGTCCTGGTAAGCATGACGCCGCTGTAGGATTCCATGATCTCCTCAACCCAACCCTCCTCCGCGGCAGTTGTCGCTTCCACGCGGCTGGCCCCGGCACCGCGCAGGTGCGCAATGAGTTCCGCAGCCCAGTTCACGCCAACCTCAATGTTCGGCGGAAAGTTCGAGGACACGGAGGCCCCCTGGGGACCTGCCAGGGTCAGGAGATTGGGAAAGCCAGCGGTCATGAGCCCAAGATAGGTCAACGGGCCATCGCGCCACTTCTCCGCCAGTTTCCGGCCCGCGGTGCCGGTGATATCAATTCGATCAAAGGCGCCGGTAATGGCGTCAAAACCCGTTGCGTAAATGATCAGGTCGAAGGGGCGTTCCCCAGCGCTGGTCTCGATGCCGCGTGCGGTGATCCGCTCGATCGGCGTCTCGTTCACATCCACGAGGTGGACGTTGTCGCGGTTATAGGCCTCGTAATAGCGGGTTTCCATAGGCACCCGGCGGGTGCCGAAACCATGATCCTTCGGGATCAGCTTCTCAGCGACCTCAGGATCGTTCACGCGCTCGCGGATCTTATCGGCGATAAAGTCCGAGTAGGCGGTGTTTGGCCCCTCCTCCACCAGCACGTCGCGAAAATTCCCGAGCCAGACGCCAAAGCCACGGCCCGCATACAGCTCATTCCAGAAAGCCAGGCGATCAGCCTCGGACACATCTTCAAAATGCCGATAGTCGGGGCCATGGAGGAAGCTGCCCGGCGTTTTTTCACACTGGGCGAAGATCTCGTCATAGCGGGCGCGGATCTCAGCCATTTCCGCCTTGGAGATGGGCGCGTTGTTAAGGGGGGCGCACCAGTTCGGCCGGCGCTGGTAGACCGCAAGCTCTCCGACCTTGTCCGCAATCTCCGCGATCACTTGCACACCGGTGGCACCGGTGCCGATCACGGCCACGCGCTTGCCGGCGAGTTCCACCGGCTCCTTGGGCCAGTAGTAGGTGTGAAAGCTCTGCCCTGCGAAGTCGTCGCGACCTTCGATGCGAGGCAGCGTGGCCGCACTCAACATGCCGATGGCCGTAATCAGATAGCGGCAGCGCAGCCGCTCGCCGCTGTCCGTTGCAAGCACCCAGCTGTTTGAGGCCTCGTCAAAGGTCGCGGCATCCACCCGGCAGCCAAAGCGCATATGTGACCGCAGCTCGAGCTTAGCGACCACATACTCGAGATAGCTGAGGGTTTCCGGCTGCGCGGCGAAGTGCTCGGACCAATCCCACTCGGCGAGGATCTCCTCATTAAAGGAGTAACCATAGCTGTAGGACTCCGAATCGAAGCGGGCACCCGGATAACGATTCCAGTACCAGGTGCCACCGGGGCCCTCCCCGGCTTCGAGCACCGTCGCATCGATGCCCTGCTCGAGCATGCGGTGCAGCATATAGATGCCGCACACACCGGCGCCGATAATGATGACCTCGTGGTCCAGGGCATCGTCGGGCCCGCGG
>JBCDDI010000203.1:0-6564 GCA_039180365.1 Pseudomonadota bacterium | reverse complement strand
GTCCGCCGCCATGGACGGCGGCGGGAGAGCGGCGCAGGGATGTGCTTGCAGCGTCTCCCGAAACCCTTCCCGCCGAAGCACGGCCACCTGAAGCCCTTCTTCAAGCAATGGAGGCCTGATCGCCTTTCGTCTCCAGCCAGGACTTTCGGTCGGGCGCGCGTTTCTTCGCCAGCAACATATCCAGCGTTTCCTCGGTCTTCTTCGGCGAGTCGAGAGTCAGCTGCACCAGACGTCGCGTATCCGGGTCCATGGTGGTTTCCCGGAGCTGCATGGGATTCATCTCACCGAGGCCTTTGAAGCGCTGCACCATGACGGCACCGCGCTTCTTTTCGGCGGCGATGCGGTCGAGGACGCCCTCTTTCTCGTCTTCGTCGAGGGCGTAGAAAACTTCCTTGCCAACGTCGACCCGATAGAGGGGCGGCATCGCCACGTAGACGTGCCCGGCTTCGACCAATGGGCGGAAGTGGCGGACAAAAAGCGCGCAGAGCAGGGTGGCGATGTGCAGACCGTCGGAATCCGCATCGGCGAGGATGCAGACTTTGCCGTAGCGCAGGCCGGTGAGATCGCTCGAACCGGGGTCGACGCCAATGGCGACGGCAATGTCATGAATCTCCTGGGATCCAAGGACCTGATTCACGTCCACTTCCCAGGTATTGAGGATCTTGCCGCGGAGCGGCATCACAGCCTGAAACTCCCGATCCCGAGCCTGCTTGGCGGACCCGCCCGCGGAGTCCCCTTCAACGAGGAACAGCTCTCCACGGTCAACATCCTGCCCCGAGCAATCGGCCAGTTTCCCGGGGAGGGCCGGGCCCGCCGTGACCTTCTTCCGCGCGACTTTTTTGGCGGCCTGCACCCGTCGCTGGGCATTGCTGATGGCAAGCTCCGCAAGCCGCTCACCTTCCTGAGGGTGCTCGTTCAACCAGAGACTGAAGGCGTCTTTGGCAACGCCGCCAATGAACGCGGCTGAATTCCGGGACGAGAGCTTCTCTTTCGTCTGCCCGGAAAACTGCGGATCGGCCAGCTTGGCGGACAGCACGTAGGCGCACTGCAGCCAGAGATCGTCGCCGGTGAGCTTGATGCCGCGCGGCAGCAGATCGCGGAACTCGCAGAATTCTTTGAGCGCGTCGGACAGGCCGCTGCGCAGTCCGTTGACGTGGGTGCCCCCCTGCGCCGTCGGAATCAGGTTCACATAGGACTCGGTGATCAGCTCGCCGCCTTCCGGCACCCAGAGCACGGCCCATTCCACGGCTTCCTGATTCCCCTCGGCGCTGTGGATGAAAGGCTCTTCCGGGATGCACTCGAGGCCTTCGAGCGCTTCCACCATGTAGCTCTTCAGACCGTCTTCGTAATACCAGGTCTCGTTGTCGGCGGCTTTGCCTTCGACGGCAAAGCTCACCTTCAGTCCCGGGCAGAGCACGGCCTTCGCTTTCAGGAGGTGCTTCAGGCGTGGAACGGAGACCTTCGGCGAGTCGAAGTAACTTGCCTCCGGCAGGAACCAGACCCGTGTGCCGGTGTTGCGTTTACCAACGGTGCCCGTCGCTTTGAGCTTGCCCGTCGGTTTCCCTTTCTTGTAGTTCTGGCTGAAGACTTTGCCATCGCGCTTGATCTCCACCTCAAGCTTCTCCGAGAGGGCGTTGACCACCGAGACGCCAACCCCGTGGAGACCGCCGGAGAAGTTGTAGTTCTCATTGTCGAACTTACCGCCGGCGTGCAGTCGGGTCAGAATGAGCTCGACGCCGGACACTTTATGTTTCGGGTGGATATCGACGGGCATGCCGCGACCGTCATCGATCACCTCGATGCTGCCGTCTTTCATGAGCGTGACTTCAATTTCCCGGGCGTGGCCGGCCAGGGCTTCGTCGACGCTGTTGTCGACCACTTCCTGGACGAGATGATTCGGCCGGGTGGTGTCCGTGTACATGCCCGGACGGCGGCGCACGGGCTCGAGCCCGGAGAGTACCTGCAGGGACTCGGCGGAATACTTGGCGTTCGCCATTGGGGGGTGCTTACTCCTTCGGTCGGAACTGAGAGCGGTCGATGGTCAGCGGAAAATCGTGGACGCGTTTCACTTCAGTATGCAGCGAACCATCGGCGCCGAGGGATAACCAGCGGTAGCCGGGCTGCCGCTCGCCCTGTCGCTCATCAATGGCGAAGCGTTCCGAGCCCGGTTCAAACTGAAAACAGGTCGACGGCGTGCCGAGCAGCGCGATATCGCGATGGGTCGATGAAATTTCCTGATGTGCGTGGCCGAACACCATCGCCCTGACCGTGCCGTGTTCGGAAAACGATTCTAACAGCTCGGACCCGTTTTGAATCCGGTCTTTATCCAGCCACGGACAGCCAATGGGGATCGGCGGATGATGGGTGGCGATGAGGACGTGTTCCGCCTCGCTGTCCACGAGCTGCCTGCGCAGGCGTTCGACCTCCTCGGCATCAACCTCAGCTTCCGGCGCATCGTCGACGTGGCTGTCGAGTGCCAGTATCTGCCATGGGCCGAGGCGCAGCTGCGGCTCTGTGAGGCCCGCTTCCGCGAGGACTGTCATGGCCGCAAGCACATCATGATTGCCCGGCAATACCAGCGTTGGTCCAGAGAAGTAGCTGCGGATGAGTGCCACAAAACGGCGGTAGGCGGCTGCCTCGGGATCGTGTGTCAGGTCACCGGTGACCAGCAGCGCATCGGGCGTGCCTTCAGCGAGAGCCTGTTCGAGAACGGCTGCGGCACTGGCGTAGGTATCAACGCCGAGGAGCCGTGCTTCCGCCTCCGCACGGAGGTGCACGTCTGTGATCTGCAGGACCTGATGGGCGCTGACCGTCGCTCCGGTCAACTTTCGAGGGCGGGCGCCTTCGCTGCGACGCCGTGGCTCAGGCAGAGCGACAGGTACTCGCCGAGGAACCGGTTGATCTGAGCTTTCTCATCGGGTTGGCGCATATCCACATTGGGATAGTCGTAGGCAGCACGAAGAAAGTGCTTGCGACCCTGGTACTCGACCACTTCGGCGCTGCGGGCATCGTGATAAAGCCGGACCGTAATACTCGCCGTGCGGCTATAGGGCACCTCTGGCCGCTGAGACAGGCGGATGATGCTCGTATAGGGGCTCCGTTCAAGGACCTCGGCCCGGACTTCAAGCTGCTTGCCGCCAAAGGCGAGAGCAATGCTCGCAGCGTCTTCCTCGTCGAGTCCGGGAAAGAGCTTGCGAAGGCGCAGATAGTTGGCGTCGCACTCGTCCATATGGGCGGGCAGATCAATGTTGTAGCCCTGCCGGCCACGGCGGTTCGCCCCTGAATGAAGGGATTCCGTGCTCTTTCGAGTATCAGCCCGGCGACCGGTCGAGCCCGTCTGGCTCTCTGCCTGTCTACCTGCCTTGCGGCCTGCCTGTCTGCCTGTGTCCGTTCGGGACCGCACTGTGCAACTGCTTCCTGAGAAAAAAATCGAGCGTCCTAATATACCGGTGGATCGCGCCGGTGCCAGCGATAAATCCACAGTCTGATGTGCTCCATGGGCCCTGTCCGACGCCGCGCCCTGCGCCTTGAGCGTAAAAACAACTGACGATCCAGCCCGAGACGGTCTGCTAGAATCGCGCTGCCTCCACACTGCTGAAGTAACGGGATAAACGGAATGATCGCACTCCTGCCCCAGAACCCGACGCTGCCCGCGACAGTCTTTCGCTGCGTCGCTCTTCTCACCGGAAAGTCCACGGCCACCGCTGCAGGCTCCAGGCTGCTGACCCTGCTGCTCGGCGGGCTGTTGCTGCTGCCGGCGCTCGCCCAGGCGCAAACGGCGCAGCCCACCACCACCGCGCCGGCCTCTGATCTCACTCAGGCTTATCTGGACGCGGTTGCTAACGATCCCGTCCTCGGGGCGGCGCGCGCGCAGCTCGCGGCGAACGAAGAGTCTGTGCCGCAGACCCGCTCACTGCTGATGCCGAACATCGGCGTTAACGGGGACTCAACCTGGAACGAGATCACCATTGCCGATGCCCCCGGCGATCCGCAGCTGCAGTTCAACGATCACGGCTGGGGGGCGCGACTCTCGCAACCGCTCCTGGACATGGAAAGCTGGTACACGCACACGAGCGCCCGGGCGAGCGTTGATGCAGCCCGTTACAACTTCGACGCCACGGAGCAGGAGCTGATCGTGCGGACGATCCAGGCTTATCTCGACGTGCTCCGGGCCGACTCGCTGGTGGAGTCCTCTAGGCGGGCAGAGGCCGCCACGCAGCGACAGCTTGAGCAGGTGCAGCAGCGATTCGACGTTGGCCTCGTGGCCATTACGGACGTACTGGAGGCACAGGCCGGCTACGACAACTCCGTGGTCGTGCGGGTGCAGGCCGTAGGTGATCACGACATTTTCTTCGAAGTGCTGCGGACGCTGACCGGCCAGCCCTACAACGACATCCTCGACATCTCCGAGGAGCTGCCCATCGTCAATCCGGAGCCGCGGAATGTCGAGGAATGGGTAAACGTTGCGCTCTCAACCAATCCGACTGTGCTTGCCGCCGAGCGGCAGCTGGTGGCCTCTGAGCGTACCGTCCGGGCCCGCCGCTCCGGCCACCTGCCAACGATCGACGGTTCCATTACCTTCCGGCATTCGGTGCAGGGCGGTCCGAACTTCTTCGGTAACGAGACGGACGCCACTTTGTACGGCATTACCGCGACCCTGCCGATCTACCAGGGCGGCTTCATCAGCTCCCGGACGAAGGAAGCGCAGGCGCTCGCGGACCGCTCTGCACAGCTGCTTCAGGACAGCCGCCTGACCGCCAGCCGGGATGTGCGGAACCTGTTCCGCCGCGTGCAGACGGATGTGGTTCGCGTGGGGGCGCGGCTGAAAGCGATTGCCTCCGCCGAATCCGCCCTCGACGCCACGGAAACCGGCTACGAAGTCGGCACCCGGAACGTCGTCGACGTGCTCCGGGCCCAGGAGAACTTCTTCGTTTCCCAGTTCGACTACGCGGACTCGCGCTACAACTACATGCTGAGTCTCATCCTCTTAAAACAGCGGGCCGGCGTACTTGTGCCTGAGGATCTCTTTGAACTAAACAGCTTCACGGATCCGAACGCCGTCGTCACCCGCATCGCCTCCCTGCAGGCTTTCAGCGGCGGAGACTGATTGCTTTGCTGCCGCCCCCGCGGCAGCAGCGAGTCTCACGCCCGCTTGCTGTCAGGCGGCGGCGTGTGGCGGGCGCCGAGAGCCTGGAGTTCCGCCGAGAGCAGTTTCTCGAGGCGTGCCGTCGCGCCGCGGTTCCGGGCAACCACCTGCTCGGCCTTGCGGCCAAGTTCTTCCCGCAAAGCCTGGTCCCCGAGGTGTCCGGCGATCACGTCAGCCAGGGACCGCGCATCCTGCACCAGAGTCAGGCAGCCGGCGTCGCTGAAAGCCGCAACCACGTCCGGAAAATTGAAGGTCTCGGGCCCCATGACCAGCGGCTGCGCGCAGATGGCGGCCTCGATGGGGTTGTGCCCACCCACGGAGACAAGGCTGCCACCCAGAAAGGCCACCTGAGAAAAGCCGTAAAGGTAGAGCAGTTCACCCATGGTGTCGGCCAGGAGAACGTCCACACCGGGGACGGCGTCACCGTGACTGAGCCGGCCCTGGCTGAAGCCCGCCTCGTCGATGAGCTGGGCCACCGCATCACGCCGCTCCGGGTGGCGCGGGGCCAGCACCAGCAGAGCTTCCGGAAACTGCGCCTTGAGCATTCCATGCGCCTCAAGGACAACAGTCTCTTCCCCAGCATGGGTACTGCCGGCTATCCAGACGGGCCGGTCACCGATGGCCCAGTCCTGCCTGAGCGCCGCGACCCGCGCTTCGTGGTCGGGCGGCAGCTCAACATCAAACTTAACGCTGCCGAGCGCACCCACGCGATCGGCCGGTGCACCAAGCGCCAGAAACCGTTCTGCGTGATCGGGATACTGGCAGGCAATAAACTTCAACCTGGCAAGCATGTCGGCTGTGAGGGGGCCAATGCGGCCGTAGCCGCGCGCCGATCGTTCCGACAGCCGTGCGTTCACCAGCAGCGCCGGCACCTGGCGCTCCGAGGCGAGCCGCAGCATGTTCGGCCACAGCTCGGTCTCCATGAGCACGAGCAGGCACGGTTCCAGGGCGCTGAAGAAACGGCGCAGCGCATCAGGGAAATCGTAGGGCGCATAAACGTGAGCAATCCTGTTGTCGAGCGGTTCCATGAGGCGGGCCTGTACCTGAGCGGAACCGGTGGGCGTCATGGTGGTAACAAGTACCGGCTGCTCGGGGAAGGTTTCGGCAAGCCGGGCAATGATGGGTGCGGCGGCAATAGTTTCACCGGCAGATACCGTATGAAACCAGACGGCCCCCTTCGGCAGGTCTGGATCCAGATGGCCGAAGCGCTCTTCGATACGTCGCCCGTATTCGGGATCGCGCCGGGCTCGAAGCTTGAGACGCAGGTGCACCCAGGGGCGGGCGAGGAGCAGCAGGACCGCGTAGAGGCCACGCCAGCAGCGAAGGGCGATAGGTGCTTCCATTCATCGGCAGCCTGCGCGGCCGCAGGCACAGGGTCAAGCCTCACCCCGCCGCCTTCACTTCGAGCGGTGCTGCAG
>JBCDDI010000202.1:0-6567 GCA_039180365.1 Pseudomonadota bacterium | reverse complement strand
CTCGGGCTCTTCGACGCCGGTCTGCCGCTTGGCTGGCTCGTGCCGGCGACCTTTGCTCTGACCGCCGCCATTGCCTTTGCGACAGGCACCTCCTGGGGCGCTTTCGCGCTGATGATGCCGGTGGCATTGCCCGTAGCCTTTGAGCTTGGGGGAGGGCCTGGCGCGCTCACTTACCAGACCGTGGCCGCCGTTGCTGGCGGTGGCATCTTTGGCGACCACGCGTCGCCGGTTTCCGATACGACTGTCCTGGCTTCCCTCGGCGCCGGCAGTGATCACATGGATCATGTGCTTACCCAATTACCTTATGCGCTTGCTGTGGCGGCCATCACCTTCGTGCTTTACGTGTTTCTCTGAAATTCTCCAGCAAATTCTAGTGAATGCTCGTAACTCGTTATTCTAAATACCAAAAATTTGCAAAATAGCGCCGCAGTCTGTAGCTTTCTCCTAACGAAATCGCGAGAGTCTCCAGCGTTGGCCGTCCGCAAGATCGTCATCCTGAACCCGAAAGGCGGTTCGGGGAAAACCACCATTGCCACTAATCTGGCCGCCCACTATGCGTCCGTTGGTTTACCGTCGGCGCTCATGGACTACGATTCTCAAGGGTCCAGCACCCGCTGGCTGAGCCGCCGGGATCCGGAGGCGCCCTACATCCACGGCGTCGCAACCTACGAGAACCACGCCGGGCAGACCCGTTCCTTCGCCATGCGCGTACCGCCGGAAGTGCAGCGTGTGGTCGTGGATACGCCTGCTGCCTTTCAGAAGCATGAACTGCTCGACTATGTACGCGGTGCCGACAAGATCCTCGTCCCTGTGCTGCCTTCACAGATCGACATTCACGCGGCCACGCGCACCATCGCCGACCTGCTGCTTGTGGCGAAGATCTCCCGCCATGAAGATCGCCTGGCGGTGGTTGCCAATCGGGTTAAGCGCAACACGGTGGTGTTCCGTTCGCTGATGAAATTCCTCGAGTCGCTGGAGATCCCCGTCGCCGCCGTGCTGCGGGATACGCAGAACTACATACGCACAGCCTCGGAGGGTGTGGGGCTTGCGGAACTCACGAAGGTCGACACCAGCAAGGATCAGGTGCAGTGGAAGCGGCTGATCGCCTGGCTCGACGCGGACAACGCGCCCGCGCGGGCAGCCGCTGACGAAGTGCCGCCGCGCGCGGCCAACCCACTTCGGCCCAGCTACCGGCTGCAATGACCCCGGTGCCGCCCCCGGGCTTTCAGAAGGCCGTGGGCACGGACCCGGCGGAGGACCGCATCGGTCCGTTCTTCATGAACCGGACCGCCACCGACTGCCGCACGGCACTCTTCCCGGAAACGCACCACACGAATCTGCTTGGCACCGTGCATGGCGGTGTCCTCATGACCTTTGCGGACTTCACCTTCTGTGCGGTCGGCAAGACCGGCAGTGATGACGCCAGCATCGTCACCGTATCGCTGACGACGGAGTTTGTCCGTGCGGCACCAACCGGCGTCTGGCTTTTCGGGGAAGGAGCCATCACCCGGCGCACGGGTTCGCTGGTTTTCGTGCAGGGGCGCTTGTGCCAGAGTGAAGGCGAGGCTGTGATGACCTTCAGCGGCATCGGCAAACGCATTTTCGGAGACAGCTGATGGATTGGACCGATGATGGCGGCGCCTCAGCCGCCCTTTACGCCCGTGCCCGGGAAGTTATGCCCGGCGGCAGCACCCGTGCAGCGGTGTGGCTCGAACCCTATCCGCCTTACATCGCCCGCGGCGAAGGTGCCTATGTTTACGACGTAGACGGCACTGACTACCTGGATCTCACCAACAACCTGGGTGTGCTCATCCACGGGCACGCGCACCCGGAAGTCGTTGCTGCCGTCCGCGAGCAGGCGGGCCTTGGCAGCTGCTTTGCGCTGCCGACGCCGGCTGAAGTGGAGCTGGCGGAACTGCTCTGCGGTCGGGTTGCCGGTTTCGATCAGCTGCGTTTCATCAACACCGGCTCCGAGGCTGTGGGCCTTGCCTTGAAGATCGCCCGGTCTTTCACCGGGCGATCAAAGATCGTCAAGCTTGAAGGCGTCTACCACGGCTCCAATGACTTTGCGGAAATCAGCAACTACTCCAAGCCGGAGAACTGGGGTAACACGCCGGCCTCCGTGCCGGTCGTGCGCGGTACGCCACCGGGTGTGCTGGATGCGGTGCTGGCCATCGCTGCGAACGATATAGCCGGGGCCGAGACCGTGCTTCGGGCGCACAGCGCCGAGATCGCTGCTGTGCTGATTGATCCAGTGCCGCCCCGGGCGGGCATGCAGCCCCTTGAGCCGGATTTTGTTTCCGCCCTGCGCGCCCTCACCCGGGAGCTAGGCATCCTGCTTATTTATGACGAGGTGATTGCCTTCCGCTTTGCCTACGGCGGTGCTCAAACCCGCTTCGGCGGAGAACCGGATCTCACGGCCCTTGGCAAAATCATCGGCGGCGGCTATCCCGTCGGCGCCGTTGCGGGCCGTCGCGACATCATGGAAGCAACGGCGTCAGACGTGGGATCGAGCGGCACCTTCACGGCAAACCCGGTCACCATGCGGGCGGGCCTTGCCTCCATGCAGCTGCTGCCGCCGGAGCGTTTTGACGAGCTGGATGCGCAGGGGGCACGCATGCGCGAGGGTGTGAACGAACTCTTCCGGGAAGCTGGTATCAGCGGCCAGGCCTGCGGTACCGGCAGCATCTTCAGTATCTATTTCCATGACCGGGCCGTGCATGACTATCGGAGCTACTTTAAGACCCCGGAGGAAACGGCGTTCTCCAGTGCCTTCCATCGGGAGATGCTCCGGCGCGGCGTGCTCATCGCCCCCACGGCCACCTGTTTCTTCTCCACCGCCGTTACCGCCGCAGACGAGGATCGTTTTCTCTCAACCTGCCGCGCGAGCCTTTCAAACCTCGGCGCGGGCTGATCGTGCGCTGGCTCCGGCGCCTGGGCGCCCTGTCTCTTGTCGCGATCTTCCTCCTGCTGGTCACCGTCTGGTGGCTCCTGCAGCGGCCGATTCCAGGAGATCCGGTTGAGCTTGCGGCATCCGGCCTCGAAGCGCCGGTGCAGATCCGCTATGACGGGCGGCGTCGTCCCTTCGTAACGGCGGTTTCCTTCACGGACGCCGTTTATACCCAGGGGTGGCTTCATGCCCGGGAGCGATTCTGGCAGATGGAACTCTTACGGCGGGCCGGAAAGGGCCGTCTTGCGGAATTGCTTGGGCGCGGCCTGCTCGCGACCGATGAGGAGCTCCATCGAGCCGGTGTGCCGGCCCTCGCCGAACAGATGGCCGCCAACGCCGATGCGGCGACGCTGGCTGTGGTTGATGCGTATCTGGCGGGGATCAATCTGGCCCTTGTAGATCTGGTGCCGCCGGTTGAGTTCATGCTCCTTGGCGCCGACCTCACACCCTGGACCCGCGCCGATGTTTTTGCGATCGGCGGCGTTATGGCTTTTCAGTCCGGGCGGAACATGCGCAATGAGCTCCTGCGGCTGAACCTCATGACCGATCTGACGCCGGAGCTTGCTTCGCTCTTCCTGGCCCAGGGTTCCGATCTCCCGGTATCCGTTCCTGAACGGATCCCCTTCGATCGTTACCTGGCGCTGGAAGCTGCCCTCGGATCGGAGCAGCCGTTTTATCAGCCGCCGCTGCTCGGCAGTAATGGCTGGGTTGTCGGCCCCTCGAGAAGCGCCACCGGGCAAGGGCTTTTTGCCTTTGATTCCCACGATGGCTGGGGTATGCCGAGCCTCTTCTACGAGGTGCATCTGTTCTTCCCGGGGCCTTCCGGGCCGGAGAGCGTGCGCGGTTTTTCCGTGCCCGGCTTGCCGGGCGCCATCAACGGCTTTAATGAGTTTATGGCCTGGGGATTCACCAACATCGGGGATTCTCAGGATCTTTACCTCGAGACGCGGGATCCGGAAAACCCGCTGCGCTTTAAAGGGCGGGAGGGCTGGTACGAGGCCGAGGTGACAACGGTGGCTATCCCAGTTGCCGGCGCGGAAGATCATGAGCTTGCGATCGTGCGCACGGAAAACGGCCCGCTGATTCAGACGTCGCCGCCCATCTCCCTGCGCTGGTCGGCGGCGGAGATCGGCACCGAGTATGGTCTTGATGCATTGTTTCTGCTGAACCGCGCCACGTCGCTGGAAGCTTTCATGGCGGCCATCGACCGGTTCCCGGCGCCGAGCGCCAACGTCACCTACGCGGACGTGGCGGGCAACATCGTCTTTCGAACCCTTGGGCTTCTGCCGGAACGCGGCAGCGGCAGCGGCCTGGCGCCGCTGCCTGCCGATGATCCGGCGAGTGCCTGGCGTGGCCTCCTGCCGCTCACCGGGCTGCCACGATCCGTCAATCCTGAGACCGGCTATCTGGTGAAAGCCAATGCCCGGGTCCTGCCGGAACCTCCCCTGATCTCCGCAGACAATGCGCCGGGCTACCGGCAGGCCCGCCTCGAGACGCTCCTTGCAGCGGAGCGCGCCGTCGACTTTAAGAAGATGTCTGCCTGGCAGGGCGACTGGTACAACCTGCAGGCCGAATGGCTGCTCCCGGAAATGCTCGATGCCCTTCGCGGCAGCGAGTTCGAGTCCCATCAGGTTGCTGTCACTTTGGAGTATTGGTCGACGCGCCCGCTGAATGAGCCGGAGCTTGCCGCGCCCCTCTACTTCAACGAGTGGTATCTGGCCCTTGCCCGTCGACTCTTTGCCGAGCGTCTCGGCGAGGACCGTTTCCAGGCCCTGCTTGGTAACAGCTATGTACTGAACCACGCGCTGGATCGTCTCATTGTGCTTGCGCCCGATTCACCCTGGTGGGGTGGCGCCCGTCGCGATCTGATCCGAAGCGCATTTGCGGACGTGCTTGCGGCGGCGGACCGGCGCGAGCCGCCAAGAGGGCAGGTCTGGGGTGACGTCCACCAGCTCCTGTTCAAACATGAGATGAGCGGTGCCGTACCGGGCCTCGACCTGCTCTTTGATCGCGGTCCCTTCGCCTGGGGCGGGGGTAATCCGACCGTTGGCCGGGCTCGGTTCCGCTACAACCGGCCTTACACGGCAACGGGTGGCGCGACGGTACGCCTGGTCCTGGAGCTCTCTCAACCCATGCGCATCGGCGCCATCATGCCGGGCGGTCAGTCCGGCCACGCGCTGAGTGCTCACTATGACGATCAGCTGCCAGTGTGGATGGACCGGACCCTCGACGTTATTCCTGCAACGCCGCAGGAAGCGGGCGACGTGGTGACGACCCTGCTACCCTGAACAGAACGGGAGCTTGCGGGGCAGGGGCGTGCAGTTGATCAGAGCTTTGTGTGTTGTTGTGCTTGTCAGCTTCCTGCTGGGGGCGGGGATGGCTGCTGAGCGAGAGGGGGTTGCAGGAGCAGAACGCCCTCGGGCTCGGGATGTGGGTCTCGTCATGGGCATCCTGCCGCCGGGACCGAACAATGCCATCACCGATGTTGCCGGTGTGCGCGTTGGCCATGCGACGAAGATCGAAGGAGACAGCGTCCGCACGGGCGTCACCGCGATCATTCCGGGTCCCGGAAATCTTTATACACACCCGATACCCGCGTGGATTCACACGGGGAACGGCTACGGCAAGCTCATCGGCGAAACTCAGGTCCGGGAGTTTGGCGAGCTGGAAACGCCCGTGCTCCTCACCTGCACGCTCTGCGTCTGGAGCGCCGCGAATGCCCTCAAAGCTTGGACCTACGAACAACCCGGCATGGGCGAACACACGGTGAACCCTGTAGTTGGGGAGACGAACGACGCGCGGGTAAACGACATGTGGGCCGATCCCATCGGCCGTGACGAGGTGTTTGCGGCCCTTGCCGCTGCCAGCGGCGGACCGGTTCCGGAGGGTAGCGTCGGCGCCGGTACCGGCACTCAGGCCTTCGGCTTTAAGGGTGGGATCGGCACCAGCTCCCGCGTCCTGCCGGCAGCGCAGGGCGGCTACACCGTTGGTGTCCTTGTGCAGACGAATTTTGGTGGCGTGCTGACTGTGAACGGCGCGCCGGTGGGCCGGGCGCTCGGCCACTATCCCTATGCCGAGGCTCTGGAGGCGGCTGCGGACGCTGATCTCGAGGACGGCTCAATCATGATGGTGGTCGCCACCGATGCGCCGCTTGTGCCGCGCGGTCTTGCGCGCCTCGCAAGCCGCGCCATGATGGGCCTTGCCCGGACCGGATCCTATGCCAGCAACGGCTCCGGAGACTATGTGATCGCCTTCTCCACAGATCCCGCCTTGCGGCTGCCCCGGGAGGCGGACGAGCCTGTGTCAGCTCCGCGGCTCGTTAACGCGGCGCTTTCGCCGCTGTTCCTGGCAGCGGTAGAAGCCACGGAAGAGGCGATCATCAACGCGCTCTTTAAGGCAACAACGGTGTCGTCCAGTCGTGGCAGCCTGGAGGCCATCGATCTCGAAGCGGTGCTTAGGGTGCTCGAGGATCACAATGCCCTCCGCTGGGATGAGCGATTGCCGCCGGGAAAGGTTGATTGAAGCTTGAGGAGATTTAGGAGTTAAGGAGAAAGAAACGATGGGCTATCAGAATCCTGATTATCTGATTGAAGCGGATACCCTGGCCGAGCGCCTCG
>JBCDDI010000201.1:0-6590 GCA_039180365.1 Pseudomonadota bacterium | reverse complement strand
GGTCCGCTCCTCAGCAAAAAATCATAAAGACGTCGCCGTTGTCGTGGACCCCGGTGACTATGGCGACGTGCTTGAGGCGCTGGCGGCCGGCGGCCTCAACTACGAGCGACGCAAAGCGCTGGCTGTAAAAGCCTTCCGCCATACGGCACGTTACGACGCGATGGTGGCTGCTTATCTTGGGGCGGAGGAAACCCTGCCGGACTCGCTGACGCTCACCTACGAAAAGATCCAGGAGCTGCGCTACGGAGAGAATCCGCATCAGCAGGCCGCCTTTTATGCTGAGCCGGGCGACCTGCGGGGCTCGGTGGCGGGTCTTGAACAGCATCAGGGCAAGGCACTCTCCTATAACAACATTGCCGACACCGATGCGGCTCTGGAGTGCGTGAAAGCCTTCGAGGAGCCCGCCTGCGTGATCGTTAAACACGCCAATCCCTGTGGCGTCGCCCAGGCCGGGAGCCTGGCAGCTGCCTACGATCTGGCCTTCGCCACGGATCCGACGAGCGCCTTCGGCGGCATCATTGCCTTCAACCGGCCCCTCGATGGAGACACCCTGACGGCGATCTTAGACCGGCAGTTTGTAGAAGTGGTCATCGCGCCAGTTGTCGAGGAGCCGGCAGTGGCCGTTGCCGAGCGGAAGAAGAACGTCCGGTTGCTGAGCACCGGCGCCTTCGGCGAACGGCCTAGAGGGCTCGAGATCAAACGCGTTGGCGGCGGCATTCTTGCGCAGAGCGCCGATGAGATCTGCTGGGACGATGCCGGCCTCAGCGTCGTCAGCGAGCGCGCGCCAACGGAGGCCGAGCTTGCCGACCTGGCTTTTGCCTGGAAGGTGGCCTGGTTTGTGAAGTCGAACGCCATCGTTTATGCCAAAGACGGTCAGACCATTGGTGTGGGTGCCGGGCAGATGGCCCGGGTTACCAGTGCGATCATCGCTGGCATCAAGGCTCGGGACGCAGAGCTCACCGTGGCGGGCTCTGTGATGGCTAGCGATGCCTTTTTCCCCTTCCGGGACAGCATTGATGCCGCCGCGGAGGCCGGCATCACAGCCATCGTTCAGCCCGGTGGCTCCATGCGCGACGAAGAAGTCATCAATGCCGCCAACGAACACGGTATTGCCATGGTGTTCACGGGCATCCGCCATTTCCGCCACTGACAGCGGCATTGCCGCAAAAGGAGCAGCGACCATGAAGATTCTGGTGATCGGCAGCGGTGGCCGGGAGCACGCGCTGGCCTGGTGTGCCGCCCGCTCTGAGGCGGTAAGCGCCGTGTACGTGGCACCCGGGAATGCAGGCACGGCGCGGGAAGCGAAATGCCAGAACGTGGAGTTTGCCGTCGACGACTTTGCAGGCCTGGCAGGTTTTGCCGAAAAGGAGGGGGTTGCGTTGACGATCGTCGGCCCGGAAGCCCCGCTTGTTGACGGCATCGTCGACTTCTTTCAAAGCCGGGGCCTGCGCTGCTTCGGGCCCAGTGCTGAGGCGGCGCAGCTGGAGGGTTCCAAATCCTTCACGAAGGACTTTCTGGCCCGACACGCTATTCCCACCGCCGAGTATCAAACCTTCGAGGATCTCGACGCGGCGAAGGCCTATGTGGCGCAGAAAGGTGCGCCCATCGTCGTTAAGGCCGATGGCCTTGCGGCTGGCAAGGGCGTCGTTGTGGCGGGAACGGAAGCGGAAGCCATCGCGGCCCTGGAAGACATGCTGGCCGGCGGGGCCTTTGGAAACGCGGGAGCCCGGGTAGTCATTGAGGAATTTCTCGCCGGGGAAGAAGCCAGTTTCATCTGCCTTTGCGACGGGACAAGGGCCGTACCCTTTGCCACCTCTCAGGATCATAAGGCCGCCCTTGATGGTGACAAAGGCCCCAACACCGGAGGCATGGGCGCCTACTCACCGGCGCCGGTTGTCACAGCGGCAGTGCACGACCGTGTCATGCGGGAAGTGATTGAGCCAACGATAAAGGGCATGGCAGCCGACGGGGCACCCTATACGGGGTTTCTCTATGCCGGCCTCATGATCATGGCGGATGGAACCCCGAAGGTCATCGAATTCAATTGCCGCTTTGGTGATCCGGAAGCCCAGCCGGTACTGATGCGTCTCCAGTCGGATCTGCTCACGCTCTGTAATCAGGCCATCGACGGAGAGCTTGAGGGTGTGCAGTTGGCCTGGGACGACCGTGCCTCTCTCGGCGTGGTGATGGCGGCCGGTGGCTACCCGGGGAGTTATGGAAAGGGCGACGTCATCCATGGTCTCGATACAGCAGCGGCTGACGATCTGAAAACCTTCCATGCCGGAACCCTGGAGGACGATGGTGCTGTGGTCACCAATGGCGGCCGGGTGCTCTGCGTCGTTGGCCTGGGTGAGGATGTCGCAGCCGCCCAGCGCAGAGCCTATGAAGGCGTGGCCGGTATTGATTGGCGTGATCGCTATTTCCGCCAGGACATCGGCTACCGGGCTATCAACCGCGACTGACAAACCCGGTCACTTCACCGGGTGATCGGCTTACCCGGCCCTGAGGCGATTGGCGATCCGCCTTGCCTGTGCGGCCCCTTAAGGTGGGCTGATGGAAGCAGAGCTCGCACGGATCTCCCCCTTTGCGGACCTTGATCAACCGCTGCGAGCGTCTATCGCCCGGAACAGCAGCCTGTTGCGTATACCGGCCGGGCGCTGGCTCCTGCGCCGTGGCCGGCACCTGGAAGGTCACTACTACCTTCTGCAGGGCGCCGTCCGGGCCCTGGCGCCTGAGCGGATAGTTTCTGAAACAGATTCGGCCACTGAACGGCAGGTTTATCCGGGTTCCACGGCGCTCTTCACACTGGTTCCGAGTCGCTTTCTGCGCGTCAGTGACGCTGCCATGGAGCTTGCGCTTTCCGATGCGGAAGCGGGGCACGTAACCGTTGTTGAGGCGGATCAGGGTTGGCAGGCGCGCTTCCTCCGCGAGCACTATTTTGAATCGCTCTCGCCGGTCATCTTCCAGCGCCTCCTCCGGGAACTCACGCCCCGGCTGGTGAAGACCGGCGAGGTGATTGTTCGCGAAGGGGATGCGCTCGATGAAGCCTGCTGTTTTGTGCTGGCTGCGGGACGGGCCCTGGTCCAGGCTCGCGCTCAAGCGGATGTGGTGCTTGAAGCAGGTGCTCTTTTCGGTGAAGACGCGCTGATTGTGCGGCAGCCGAGAAATGCCAACGTGCGTATGCTGGAAGAAGGTTGCCTCATGGTCTGTCCCGCGCCGGTTTTTCGCGACTTTCTGGAAGCGGCCTTGCAAGCGGGGGCTCTGACGCGGGAGCTGGGGGCAGCGACCGCCGCCTTCCGGGTTGTCACCAGTCGCGGCCTCCGAGATCGAATTGTCGCGCTCGATCCTCGGGAGCTCTATCGTGTGAAGTCCGAAGTCCCCGGTCTCGAAGCTCTTGCGAGGTTTCTCCTGTTGCGGGCCGGATTGCGCGTTGGATGCTGAGGCTCAGGCTTTGACCGTGCGGCCTTCTGCCCAGGTGCGCAGGGACGCAATGCTTTCGCCGCGCATGATGGACATGGGATAGGTGCGATTCAGGGCCGCCATCACGTCCGCCTGCTGCACGGCTTCTCCCCGTGAGCTTGCCAGATAGCGTGCGGAGACGATGGCCTCCTCAATCTCTGCGCCGGTGAAGCCTTCAGAGGCCTCGGCGAGGACGTCGAGCTTGAATTCGCCTGCCTTGAGATCGCGTTTCTCGAGATGGATGCGGAATATCTCCGAGCGAACCTCGGGTTCCGGCAGATCGACAAAGAACACTTCGTCGAGGCGACCCTTGCGTACCAGCTCCGGCGGCAGCTCGCTGATGTCGTTGGCAGTGGCAACGATAAACACCGGCGCTTCGTTTTCCGCCATCCAGGTGAGCAGGGTCGAGAGCACGCGCTTTGAGGTTGCGTTGTCCGACTGGCCGGTGGCGATCCCTTTTTCGATCTCGTCCATCCAGAGCACGCAGGGTGCCATGAGCTCGGCCTGTTTCAGGGAGTTGCGCAGGTTCCGCTCCGTTTCACCGAAGAACTTGTTATAGAGGGTGCCGAAGTCGAGGCGCAGCAGCGGTATGCCCCAGTAGCCGGCCACGGCCTTGGCCGCCAGCGACTTACCGCCACCCTGCACGCCAAGCAGCATCACGCCCTTTGGCTGGTCTTTGGCGGCGGCGAGGAACGCGTTCTTCCGGAGCTCGAGCCAGTTCTTGAGGTTGTCGAGACCGGCCACGGCGCCGAAGTCTTCCGTGTCGTACTCGAAGCGCAGCACCCCCTCGGAATCGAGCAGCTCGAATTTCAGCCGGTTCACTTCTGGAATGTCTGACTCGGTGATGGCGCCGTCGCCATAGATGGCATGACGGATCAGCACCTGGGCGTCCGAGTGTGAAACACCGCGGAGATTGGCGATTAATCGCTTCAGCGTGGCATTGTCCGTGCGGACCTTCTTGCCATGATTCTGCTCGGCCCAGTCTTTCGCCTGGGAACGGACGAGTGCCATGAGCTCTTCATCGCTCGGCAGACGAAGATCAAACTTGGCCGTGAGGCGCCCGAGTTCGGCGGGTACCGTGAGCTCGTGAGAGAGCAGCACCAGCGTGTTGCCCAGGCGTTCATGCTCGAGGGCAATGTCTTTCAGGTAGCGGATGATCTTCGGTTCGTTGGCGAGATAGGGATGGAAGTCGCAGAGCACATAAAGCGAAGGGCCTTCGCTGGCGGCAATGTGCTCGAGGAGCTCTTCCGGTTCTTTCAAACCTTCCGAGTCGGCCACGCCGGCGCCGAAGCCGCCGAGCTTGAGACCCTGGGTGACCCGCCATTCGTAGAATGAGAGCTGCCGCTGCATGGCGAAGCGCAGCAGCATGGCAAGCACGCGCCGTTCGTCGTGGGATTCCACCACAACGATTGGGATCTTTGCATCGAGGATCAGACTCAGGTCCTTTGTGTCTGCCACGGCTGTCTCGCTATATAATTTGCGGCCCGGCTGAATGCAGCCGGTCTGAACACTTGTAACACTGTGCAGACGGAGACCTGGGCGTGGCAACAGAGCCAGATTGCCTGTTTTGCAAGATTGTCAATCAGGAGCTACCAGCTGACATTGTCTATGAAGACGATGAGCTCCTCGCCTTCAATGACATCAGCCCCCAGGCTCCGACGCACATACTCATTATCCCCAAGGCCCACATCGCAACGGTGAACGACTTAACCGAATCAGAAAGTGGCCTCATAGGCAGAATGGTTTTGCGAGCCAGGGCGCTCGCCAGTGAGATAGGCATCGCAGATTCCGGCTACCGCCTGATCATGAACTGCAACCCTGAAGGCGGTCAGACCGTGTACCACATCCATCTGCACCTCCTTGGGGGCAGGCAGCTCACGGCGCTCGGCTGAACCGGTTACGCCTGAAGTGGGTCTAAACTCTATGCAGCGGGAACGTTGAAAGTCTCCGGAGAAATGGTGGAAGCAGCGGTGAACGGGAAGTTGGTAATCGATAGGGAGATGGTGCGATGGCGCTCATAGACGATGTTGTGCTGGGTCTCGATAGAGCCCTGCGCACCCTTGCGACGACGCCCGGTGCGGGTCGCAGCAACCCCGCCGGCGGCGTCGATGAGGCAGCACTCTCGGAAGCAGAACGCGGCCATGCGGCCGGTCTCATGCGGGTCAATCACACGGGCGAAATCTGTGCCCAGGGTCTCTACGAAGGGCAGGCCCTGGCGGCCCGGGATCCTGGCACCCGGGAGACGCTGCTCGCGGCCGCCCAGGAAGAAACGGACCATCTGGCCTGGTGCCAGGAGCGTCTTGATGAGCTCGATGCGAAACCCAGCGTTCTGAACCCGCTTTTCTATACGGCGTCCTACGCCATGGGCGTTGTCACGGGGCTGCTCGGCGATCGCGTCAGCCTCGGTTTTGTCGAGGCGACGGAAGACCAGGTCTGTCGGCATCTGGAAGCGCATATGGAATCGCTGCCGGATCAGGATGCAAAAAGCCGCGCGATCATCGAACAGATGCATGCCGACGAAGCCCGTCACGGGGCAGAGGCCATGGCTCGGGGCGGCGCCGAGTTCCCGCGGCCCGTAAAAGATCTCATGACCGCCGTGTCGCGGGTGATGACGGAGACCACCTATAGAGGGTAACCCACGTGCTCGGCGGTTCCTTTCAGTTCATCTCCTGGGTGCCGGTGTGCGGCCGCGACCGCTAGGTCGCAGCCGCGTCGACGAGCTGATACTCATGGGTGATCGTCACCCCGCCACGTTCGAGCATGCGCGAGGCAGAGCAGTACTTGTCCGCTGAGAGCGATACGGCTCGAGCGACCTTCTTCTCATCCAGGTCCGTGCCGGTCACAACGAAGGTCAGATGGACGGTGTCGAAGACCTGAGGAATCTCATCGACCCGCGTGCCTGTGACGTGGGTCACACATTCCGTCACTTTCTGCCGCGCTTTGCCACGGATGGTCACCCGGGCGTAGGCGGCGCCGCCGCCGAGACCCATGAGCACCAGTTCCATCGGCCGCGACCCACGATTCTCTCCGCCGCCGTCAGGCGGTCCGTCGATGGCAACGGTGTGCCCGGAGTCGGCAATTGCCTGGAAGTGAACCTTCTCCTTCCATTCCACTTTTGCGTACATGTAAAG
>JBCDDI010000200.1:0-6592 GCA_039180365.1 Pseudomonadota bacterium | reverse complement strand
CGTGGCGGCCACCGATCCGCTCTACATCCTCTATACCTCAGGCACGACGGGTAAACCGAAGGGCGTTGTTCGCGACAACGGTGGTCATGCGGTGGCCCTTAACTACAGTATGAAAGCCATCTACGACGTTGATGCCGGTGATACCTTCTGGGCAGCGTCTGACGTCGGCTGGGTGGTGGGTCACAGCTACATCGTTTACGGGCCGCTGATCCGAGGCTGCACGAGCGTGCTCTTCGAGGGTAAACCCGTGCGCACGCCGGACGCCGGTGTGTTCTGGCGCGTGGTCCAGGATCACAAGGTGAAGAGTTTCTTTGTTGCGCCGACCGCCTTCCGCGCCATGAAAAAGGAAGACCCGGACTGCGCCCTGAAGGCGAATTACGATATCTCCTGCCTGAAGTATCAGTTTGTGGCCGGAGAGCGCCTCGATCCGCCGACCTATCACTGGCTCGAAGAACATCTCGGGATTCCGGTGATCGACCACTGGTGGCAGACAGAAACGGGCTGGTCCATGTGCGCAAACATGGCCGGCGTGGAGCTCATGGAAACCAAACCCGGCTCCCCGACGCTGCCGGTGCCTGGCTACGACCTCAGGGTCTTCGACGAAAACGGTCAGGAGCTCGGGCCGAATAAGGAAGGCGCCGTGGTAATCAAGGGCCCGCTGCCGCCGGGCGCGCTGCCCACGGTCTGGGGCGACCACCAGCGCTATATCGACGCCTACTGGTCGGAGTTTGAAGGCTTCTACCTCACCGGCGACGAAGGCTATCGGGACGAAGACGGCTACGTTTACATCATGGGGCGCATGGACGACGTCATTAACGTCGCCGGGCACCGCCTCTCTACGGGGCAGCTCGAGGAAGTGGTGGCCGAGCATCCGGCCGTTGCCGAGTGCGCGGTGGTTGGTATTGCCGATCTGGACAAAGGTCAGGTGCCGCTCGGGCTGCTGCTGCTGAAGGATGGCGTGAACGTCTCGGAGAGTGAGGTGGAGGCTGAGCTTGTGCAGAGCGTTCGCAAGGCGGTCGGTGCCTTCGCCAACTTCAAGCAGGCGGTGGTGGTGACGCGGTTGCCGAAGACCCGATCCGGCAAAATCCTGCGGGCAACGCTCCGGAAGATGATCGACGGTAAACCCTACACAACGCCGTCCACCATCGACGATCCGGCCATCATTCCGGAAATTGAAGCACGGCTGAAAGAGCGGGGTGTGATGTGATCATCGTCCACGGCACGATTCCCATCCGCCCGGAGTGTCGTGAACGGGCCCTCGATCTCGCCCGACGCATGACGGAAGCCACGCAGTCCGAAGCCGGCTGCATCTCCTACGACTTCTATGTGGGGCTGTCGGATCCGAATACGCTCATGCTGTTCCAGGAATGGGAGAGCATGGAAGCGCTGATGGGGCACTTTCAGACGGATCACATGGACGAGTTTCTCCAGGCCCTGCCGGACGTGGTCTCCGGGGAGATCATTACCCGCCGCTATGCGGTGCAGACTATCGAAGAAGAGGCAGAGGAAGCAGCACCGCCGCCGCCCACGATTCACTAGCGCGGCGGACCGCCGTTATGCGGTGCAGACGATAGCGCAGCCGTGCGCTAGCCGTCGTCGCCCTGGGCTTCCGGGGCGTCCGGCTGATCTTCCTTCAGTTCCGCCGCCGCCATACGCAGGTGCCTCAAGGCAAAGGAGGCCGTCAGCACCAGCGCCAGAGCGAAGCCCACTTCCCAGAAACCCATGACCTGGTCGTCCGGATCTGCCGCCTGCAGAACCCCGTGAAAGAAGTAGAGCATGGCCGCCAGCGTGGCGAGCAGGTAGCTGCGTATTTTCAGACGCAGGATTCCGGGCAGCACCGCGAGGAGCGGCAGTACCTGGACGACAAACCAGATCACGTTCGGCACGGGATTTGCGAGCGGTTCCACGAAAAACTGCCGGAGCCCGGTCAGCGCGAAGAGCGAGCCGATCCAGAGCAGGCAGAGGAACTGCAGGCCGCGAAGGTTCACGGTCTATCCTTCCCGAGCTGCGCTGCCGTTAGCGCCAGGCGCAGGCCCAGGGCTTCCGCCAGCTGCTCCTCGTGCGCGGTTAAGGTTTCTGCCCCCGCGCCGGAAACATGGCTCGCCCCGTAAGGGGAGCCGCCACCGCGCGTTTCGTTGAGGGCGCTTTCACGGTAGGGGATGCCGCTGATCAGCATGCCGTGATGCAGCAGCGGGATCATCATGGACAGGAGAGTGCTTTCCTGGCCGCCATGCTGCGAGGCGCTGGCGCAGAACACGGCCCCTGGCTTATCAACCAGGGCGTGGGCCATCCAGAGATCGGCGGTACCGTCGAGAAAGTGTTTCAGGGGCGCCGCCATGTTGCCGAAGCGAGTCGGTGAACCGAGGGCGAGGCCGGCGCAGCCTGCCAGGTCGTCCTTACTGCAGTAGATGGCTCCCTCTTCCGGGACCGGCGGCAGCGTTTCCGTGGTGGCTTCCGCCACCGGTGGAACGGTTCTGAGGCGGGCTTCAAAACTACCTTCCCGCTCTATGCCGCGGGCGATATGGGTCGCCAACCGGGCCGTGCCGCCCGTGCGTGAGTAGTAAAGAACAAGGATGTAGGGCGACGTGGACAAGGGCTCAGACGGACTTCATGATCGCTGGATGAACGGCCAGCATTGTAGGGGCTAGGTGGGCGAAAAGGCAGACTTCCGGGAGTTGCTCTGGCGCCTGTGGCTGAGCATACGCTGGTATGTTGTGGAGCTCGTCCGACAGTTTCTGGACCACGACTGTCCAACGAGAGCCGGTGCGCTCACCTACACTACGCTCTTTGCCGTGGTCCCCATGATGACCGTTGCTTACGCCATGCTGTCGATCCTACCGGCCTACGACGGGGTGGCGGAGCGCATCGAGAATTTCGTCTTCCAGAATTTTGTCCCCACGAGTTCTACGGTCGTGCAGGACTATCTTTCTGACTTCTCGCGACGAGCCCGGGGCCTGTCCATCATCGGCTTCGGCTTCCTGTTCGTGACCACCTTCATGCTGCTCGTCACCATTGAAGGCACCTTCAACACCATCTGGCAGGTCGCGGAGCCGCGCAAAGGCATGCAGCGCATCCTCGTCTACTGGAGCGTCATGTCCCTCGGACCACCGATGATTCTCGGCGGGATCCTCATCAGCGTTTACCTCACATCCCTGCCGCTGCTGACGGATCTCGACGTCTTTGGCCTCGGCACGCTGGTGCTCGGCTATCTGCCCCTGATTCTCACCTGTTTCGGTTTTACGGTGCTGTTCTTTGCCATGCCGAATACTCAGGTAAGGCTACGGCACGCCCTTGTGGGTGGCCTGTTAACCATGGCCCTGCTTGAAGTGGCTAAGAATGTTTTCAATGTGGTGGTGGCGAATTCGAGCTTCACCTCGATCTACGGTGCCTTTGCCGCTGTCCCCTTCTTCCTCGCCTGGATGTACATGGTCTGGGTGCTGATCCTTTCCGGCGCGATTGTTGTGCGGACCCTGGCGATGACGCCGGAGCTCGACCTCGAACCAACGGAACCGCTGCTGGTGAAATGTGCCCGCATTCTCGAGCTGCTCTATGGTGCGCATCTCGATGGCCGATCCGTTGGCGATGCGGAGATCGAGACCGCCGTACCCATGGTATCTGGCGAGAAAGAGCGGATTCTTCGTGTGCTCCTCGAGCTCAAGGTGCTGCGGCAGACGGCCGATGGCTGGATTCTCGGCCGAAGCCTCAAGAGCCTCACGCTCTGGGATCTCTACCAGCAGCTGCCCGAGGGGCTGGATCTCCAGGAACTGGGCCGGGTCCGGGATCTGGACCACGTGGTGGAGCCGTTGAAATCGCTGGTGCAGTTTGGATCCAACCAGATGGCGGTATCTCTGGATTCCGTCTTCGGAGGAACGAAGCGGCTTGGCCTTGGTGAGGTGTGAGGCACAGGTGCTCTGGTGCTTCTGACCTGGGCGAGAAAGCTCGATGGCGTAGGGATCCCGACTGTGTGTAACCAAGCTATAACCAACGACTACCAACGACGACGCGTTCCTCACCGTATCGTGACTAGGGTGTCAGGCGTTGTCCGTAGCTCATCTGAGAGGTCCCCTATGTTGAGGCTTCGCCCCTTTGTCTCCCGCCGCGCGGCCGCCGCGGTGGCTGCTTTGTTGCTGCTGGTCGGGCTCAGCGCCTGCGCCGAGGGCGAGCAGGTACGCCTTGCCGATGGCAGTGGCGTGCAGTTCGACCACTGGGACGGGCGCTGGCTGATCATTAACTACTGGGCCGAATGGTGCGCGCCCTGCCGGAAGGAGATCCCTGAGCTGAACCTGCTGCACTCGGAACGCAGCCAGACCGGGGCCGTGGTCCTTGGGGTGAACTACGATGGCCTGACCGGGGAGGCGCTCGCCACCCTGGTTGAAGAGATGGGCATCGAGTTTCCGGTTTTTGTCGAGGACCCGCGCCTGCGTTGGGCCGTTGAACAACCGGCGGTGCTGCCGAGCACGCTGATCATCAATCCCGATGGCGAGCTTGATCAGATTCTCGTGGGCCCACAGCATTATGAAGACCTCATTGCCGCCATTGGTCAGGGCGCCAGTGCACCCCATGGCAGTACCCCGCAGCCCTAGGCGGGTGGCTCAGCGGTAGCGGCAGGCCTTGAGGTTGTAGTTCTGGCAGCTGGAAAGCAGCTCCGGGAGTTCACTCGAGGATTTGTGGCGCCAGACCTTACGCCAGGCACCAATCACCAGCTCCGGATACTTCAAACGTCCCTTTGAGCCGTTGTAGCGGCCGAGCGCTTCCACGAGATCACCGCGGGAGACTTCCAGGTAGTGGGCGAGGATCGTGGTGCCGTAGATGACGTTGGTCTCCACGTGCGTGAGATTGTCCTGGGGCCGGCCGAGCTCCGCGCGCCAGAACGGCATGATCTGCATCAGCCCCTGGGCGCCAACCCGGGAGATGGCATAGCGATCGAAGTGGCTTTCCACCTGCATGACGGCGAGAACCAGATCGGGATCGAGGCCCGCGCGTTCTGCTTCCCGATAGACGAGCTGGAGCAGCTCAAAACGTTCGCGTTCGCTGTCCATGTAGCGGGCCAGACGCTGCTCCGAGGCCATGAGCCACACCTGGGCATCGAAGCGATCCATGTCCTGGTGGGTGGCTGCGAGGCTCGCGGCGAGTTTATCGAGGAGGGCAACGTCTTCCTCTGGCGGCGGCGCTGAGCCCGTAAGGACGGCGCTCTGCACGGTGGCTGCGGGTCCGTCGGCGGCCAGCAACGGCGCTGGCGCAGCTGCAGCCAGCATCAGCAACAGTGTGACTGTCAGTCGCCGCATGTGAGATCAGCCTTGTGAGATCTGCTCGAGGACGGCTCCGCGGGGTACGAGCCTGGCTTCTGCATCGCCCCGGGCTTTGTACTCCACCTGATCCTCCTTGAGCGCGCGGTCGCCCACGGTGATCCGATGCGGGATCCCGATGAGGTCGGCGTCGGCGAATTTCACACCGGGCCGGTCGTCTGTGTCGTCGAGCAGCACGTCCATGTTCTTACTCATACACTCGTCGTAGAGCGCATCCGCCGCCGCTCGTACTGACTCAGACTTGCCGTAGTTCAGGGCGACGATATGCACCTGGAAGGGTGCAACGGGTTCGGGCCATTTAATGCCAACTTCGTCATGGTTTTGCTCGATGATGGCTGCCACGAGCCGCGTCACCCCCATGCCGTAGCAACCCATGATCGGTACCAGGGGTTTGCCCGTCGGATCCAGCACGTCCGCCTTCATAGGCTCGCTGTAAACCTGGCCAAGCTGGAAGATGTGCCCCACTTCGATGCCTTTCAGAAAGGCCAGGGTTCCTTGCCCGTTGGGAGCGCCTTCTCCTTCCACAACGTTCCGGGCATCAACCACCTGCCCGGGTTCGAGTTCGAGATCCCGCTCCCAGTTAACGTTGATGTGGTGCCGGCCTTCCTCGTTGGCGCCACAGCAGAAATCGGCAACGGCGGCGGCGCTTGCATCCACCAGGAACGGAATAGCGAGCTTCACGGGCCCGATGGAGCCCGGTTTACAGCCGACGGCCGCAACAATCTCTTCTTCACTGGCGAAGCTCAGCGGGTCAAGCACGCCGGGAAGCTTGCCGGCTTTGATCTCGTTCAGCTCATGATCACCGCGCAGCACGATGGCGACGGGACCTTCCTCGCCGCGCACGATCATGGTTTTCACGCACTGCGTCTCCGGCAGCGACAGCAGCTCGGCGACGGCAGCGATGGTGGTGCAGTTCGGGGTGTCGACGGTGCTCATGGCCGCCCCCGGCTCGGGGCGCGGAGGGGGTGGGGCTGCAACGGCGCGCTCCAGATTGGCGGCGTAGTCCCCAGCCGTGGCGTAGACGATGGTGTCTTCCCCGGACTCAGCGAGCACCTGGAACTCATGGGAGATCGCACCGCCGATGTTGCCGGAGTCTGCCTCCACAGCCCGGTAGTCGAGGTCCATGCGCTCGAAAATCCGGCAGTAGCAGTCGTACATGGTCTGATAGGTGCGATCGAAGGAGGCCTGATCCAGATCGAAGGAGTAGCCGTCCTTCATGGTGAACTCCCGGGCCCGCATGACGCCGAAACGCGGGCGGATTTCGTCGCGGAATTTCGTCTGGATCT
>JBCDDI010000199.1:0-6662 GCA_039180365.1 Pseudomonadota bacterium | reverse complement strand
GTGATGATGCAGGTCATGATGGCAGCAATCGCCCTCTACGCCGGCGCCTTCGACGGTATGGATGCTGAGTATCGGAGCCTCCTGCACTACACGAGCCTGCTTTTTACGATTCCCGTAGTCAGCTACTCGGCCATGCCGTTTTTTGTTTCCGCCTGCAGGAGCTTCAAGCGCCACAACGGCCAGTTTGCCCTGAGCATGGACGTGCCCATTGCCCTCGCCATCGCAATCGCCTTTCTAACAAGCGTGCATGCGACTCTCACGGGAGGCCAGGAGGTCTACTACGACTCGGTGGTGATGTTCACTTTTCTGCTCCTTGGCGCCCGCTACATCGACAACCGCCTGAAGCATCGCTTCGATCTCTCGAGCGCTCTGCTGACTGCCCTGCCGCGTAGCGCGTTCGTGGAAGCGCCTGGTGGGCGTGAAGAAAGAGACGTCACAACGCTTGCACCCGGGGATCAGGTCTGGGTTCCGGAAGGCGCTCAGCTACCAGTAGACGGCACGCTGATCTCTGCCCACGCCACCGTTGATGAAGCCGTGCTCACCGGAGAATCGGACTGGCTGTCCCGCAGGGCCGGTGACCCCGTTTACGCGGGAACGCTGAATCGCGGTCCGGCGCTGCTGCTGACCGCTACGGCGCCCTTCGATCGTTCGCGCATTGCCGACATCGCCGCCCTCGCCGATCGGGCGGAGGTAGATAAGGCGCGCATCACCCGGCTCACGGATCGCATTGCCGCCGTCTTCGTGCCGACAGTCCTTGGGCTTGCCACCCTGACCTTTATCGGTTGGCAAGTGGTTGATGCCGAGCGGGCGCTCCTCGCCGCGCTCACGGTCCTCGTGGTGAGTTGCCCCTGTGCGCTGTCCCTGGCAACACCGGCTGCGCTGACGGCCGCCATGACCCGGCTGCGCAGCCTCGGCATAGTGCTGACGCGAAGCCAGGCCCTCGACGACGCGATTCACATCGACCGGGTTTACCTCGACAAAACCGGTACGCTGACTACGGAAACCCCGGCGCTGACGAGCATCGACATCCTCGGTGACCTCACTGAGCGCAGCGCGCTGGCGCTGGCGGGCGCTCTCGAACGCCATTCCAGCCACCCGTACGCCCGGGCTTTCGTCACTCATGGCGAAGACGTCACCCTGCAGGACGTTGAAGTCATTGCCGGTGCTGGCATCGCTGCGACGCAAACCGAGGGCCAGACGCTCCGGATCGGCCATCGGGCCTTCGCAGAACATGCCAACCCCGCCGCAAGCAGCAACGCGGCTGCCGATCGCGGCATTTATCTGAGCCAGGGTGATCAACTCATTGCCCGCTTCGAAGTCGGTAATGAGCTGCGCAACGATGCTGCCAGCGCCGTCGATGCGCTGAAAGCCCTCGGTATCGAGCCGGTCATGCTCTCCGGCGACGCCCCGGAGCGCTGCGCCGAGGTAGCTGAACAGCTGAACCTGAAGTACCTGGCCCGACAGACGCCGGAGACCAAGCTTGCCGTCATCGCCCGGGACCAGGCCGAGGGCCACCGGGTGCTCATGCTCGGCGACGGTATCAACGACGTCCCGGTGTTATCCGGCGCCGACCTGTCAGCTGCCGTGGTGGAAGCCAGTGACCTGGTGAAGTCCCGGGCAGACGTACTGCTGTTGAACCGCAAGCTGACACCGCTCCTCGAGTTGTTCGAAACAGCCCGGCGCACGGCACGAATCACACGACAGAACCTGACCTGGGCACTGGCCTATAACCTGACCGCGATACCGCTGGCGGCCTTCGGCCTCATGCCACCCTGGTTGGCTGCCCTCGGCATGGCGTCGAGCTCTATCCTCGTCATGGCAAACGCCACTCGTCTGCTCTCATCCGGCAGCCCGCAAGGCGTCGCTGCAGCAGCCCCTGCTCGTAAGGCCTTGTCCGGCAACGGACAACGGCTGGCGGCCTGACGATGGAGATTCTCGTCGTACTGATACCGGTGTCTGTGATCCTCATGGGGATTGCCGGTGCCATCTTTCTCTGGGCCGTGAACAACGATCAGTTTGAGCAGCTCGACAAGCACGGTTTCGATATTTTTGAGGATGATTCGGGAGATGAAAAATGAATAGCCTGCTGAATGGATTTGTCGTGTCCTTCAATCCACGACAAGGCTGGCAGAACATAGCCGAGCAGGATCCGGGCATCATGATGACGCTGCTGCTGCACACCATACCTTTTGCGTTGATTCCCGCAGTGAGCTGGTACATCGGCGTGACAACACAGGGCTGGGTCATCATGGGCGATCCCGTGCGCCTCACCGCTGAAAGTGCCCTGCCTATGTGCGTGCTCTTCTATCTGGCGATGGTGGCCGGCGTCATCTTCCTCGGCTATATGGTCAGCTGGATGGCCGGTTCCTACGGCACAGAGTCGGGTCTCCCCCGGGGTGTGGCGCTGATCAGCTACACGGCAAGCCCGTTTTTCCTCGCCGGACTCCTCGGCCTGCAGCCCCGGCTCTGGCTCGACGTCCTCGGCGGCACGCTGGTGGCCTGCTATTGCATCTACCTGCTGTTTCTCGGTACCGGTCCGGTGATGCGGGTAGCGCCGGAGCGGGCGTTCCTCTATGCCAGTGCGATTTTCGCCGTTGCCCTCGTCTCCTTTGTTGCCCTCCTTGGTGCGACGGTCGTGCTCTGGGATCTGGGTCCCGCTCCTGAGTACACCTACTGAGCACGCCCACTGAGTGACTTGCGGGCGGCCCTGCAGCAGGCGGCCGCCCGATCTCCCCTTTGCTCACTGCATCCTGTCGTCTAGCCTGGGTCCAATCTGAACGAGGCGACTTCATGACGGCTGCTCTCCTCCTTGCAGGCCTCGTACTTTTGCTCGGGCTCGCGGCCGGTGCGCTGCCGACGGCCGGCTTTGCCTGGGACTTTCTTGGCGCCCTCGGGTTCAGTGCCTTCGCCGTCATCGCAATGCTCGGCTGGGATTCAGAAAGCCCGGCCCGACAGCCGCGCCTCGACCTGCATCGGAACCTTGGGATCGCCGCCTGTGTGCTGGTCTTTCTCCATGGCGTCGGCTATCTGCTCATCGACTGGACGGTCATCGAATATCTGCTGCCAGCCGCTCCTGGCTACATGCTGCTGGGCGTCTTCGCCTTCCTGGCCCTTCTTGCCATGACCATCACGTCGCTGCCGCGCTTCCGCTCGAAGAGCTACGGCACCTTCGCGACCTTTCGCAACTGGCACAGAGTGATCTATCTGGCAGTGCTTGCTGCCACGGCCTGGCACGTGCTGGCCACAGACTTCAGTCTCGCCAGCCCTTGGCAGCCGGCGGCTGTTGCCCTGTTGCTCTGCGGCGTACCCCTGGCAGGCACGGTGGCCCGGCGCCTGGCGCTCTCGCCGCGACTGACCAGAGCCCCAACCTCCACCGCCAGCGTCGCTCGAGCCCCGTACCTCATGGCTTTGGGCGCCATCGGTCTTGCCCTCGCCTACGCCGCCATCAAGCAGTTCGCATGCGCCAGCTGCTGAGCGGGGCAGTCGTACTGATTTTCCTTGGTACGGGACTCTGGGTTCTCGCCGGCGGTCAGGAGCAGGCTCGGCGCGAGCGGCCCATGCTGCCAGTGACCTTCGCCCATACGGACCATCGCACCGTGAACTGCGTGACGTGCCATCACGACTACATCGACGACAGTGGCAAGGGCCTGTGCTTCGACTGCCACAAAACCGATCCGGCGGTGAACGCCCTCGTCGAGACACACTTTCACGGACTCTGCCGCAGCTGCCACCTTACGCTGCAGGCCCACGGCGAGGATGGGGGGCCAACCCGACGCTGCATCGACTGTCACACAGCCGATGAGGCCCCATAAAGGGCACAACGCGGCATCCTGGCGGGGTCCCGGCAGCCAAACGACCTGATCTAAGGGAAGCACCGCTGGTTCTTTGGCACCTGAGAAGCCCCTGCTAAGATACGCCGCTTTCTCGATCTGGAGGTGCGCCTCATGAGCGACCAACACCACCGTCTCATCGTTATCGGCTCGGGGCCAGCTGGCTACACGGCTGCCCTTTACGCCGCCCGTGCCAACCTGAAACCCGTGCTTATCACCGGGGTTGAGGTTGGCGGCCAGCTCACCACCACCACGGAAGTGGAGAACTGGCCGGGTGGCCACTCGGAGCTGCAGGGGCCGGAGCTCATGATGCAGATGGCCGAACACGTGGAACGTTTCGATGCGAGCGTTGTGAACGACTTCATTAACGCCGTGGATCTCTCAGAGCGACCCTTCACGCTCACCGGAGACTCGGCTACCTACACCTGCGATGCGCTCATTATCGCCACCGGCGCCTCGGCCATGTATCTGGGCCTGCCGTCGGAAGAGTCCTTTAAAGGTCGCGGCGTTTCCGCCTGTGCCACCTGCGACGGATTCTTCTATCGCGGCCAGGAAGTGGCTGTGGTCGGCGGCGGTAACACCGCCGTGGAGGAAGCCCTCTATCTCTCGAACATCTGCTCGAAGGTCTATCTCGTGCATCGCCGCGACGAACTCCGGGCGGAGAAGATTCTCCAGGACCGGCTCTTCGCCAAGGAGAATATCGAGCCCATCTGGAACCATACGCTCCAGGAGGTGCTCGGCGACGACAGCGGCGTCACCGGCATGCGCATTGCTGACAAAGAAGGCAACGCCCAGGAGATAGACCTGGCTGGCGTGTTTATCGCCATAGGCCATAAACCGAACACGGACATCTTTTCCGGACAGCTGGCAATGGAAGGTGGCTACATCAACATTACCAGTGGCACGGAAGGTGGCGCGACGTCGACCAGCATTCCCGGCGTTTTTGCGGCGGGCGATGTGGCCGATCACATCTATCGTCAGGCCATCACCTCTGCCGGCTTCGGCTGTATGGCGGCGCTTGACGCGGAGAAATTTCTCGACGCAGCGGCTGCCTGCGCAGCCGCCCGGGTGGAGTCAGCGCTTTCTGAGGCGCTGGATGAGGCTGGAGGTGTCCCAGCGCCCGCCGCCGTAGCTCTGCACGTCGGCGTAAAACTGATCAACCAGGGCCGTTAGCGGCAGCCGGGCATCAAGCGATCGCCCGGTGCGCAGTGTGATATCGAGGTCCTTGCGCATCCAGTCCACGGCAAAGCCGAATTCAAATTCCCCGGCGGCCATGGTCTCGTGGCGGTTCTCCATCTGCCAGGATTGCGCCGCACCCTTGGAAATCACGTCCACCACGGCGCCAATGTCGAGCCCCGCCTGCTCCGCAAAGTGCAGGCCTTCTGAGAGCCCCTGCAGGACCCCGGCAATACAGATCTGATTCACCATCTTGGTCAGCTGACCGGCGCCAGCGGGCCCCATGAGGCGCACGGACTTCGCAAAGCAGTCGAGAACGGGTACAGCGCGCTCGAAGGTGGCGGCGTCGCCACCCACCATGATGGTCAGCTGACCGTTCTCGGCACCGGCCTGGCCGCCGGATACCGGGGCGTCGAGGAAACCGACTTCCTGCGCGGCACAGGCTTCTGCCAGTTCCCGGGCCAGGTCGGCGGACGCCGTTGTGTGGTCCACGAGCACAGTTCCGGCACCCATACCAGCCAGCACACCGTCATCGCCATAAACAACCGAGCGGACATCATCGTCGTTGCCGACACAGAGCATGACAACTCCCGCACCTGAAGCAGCTTCCCGTGGCGTGGCTTCGCTGGTGCCGCCATGTTCTGATTGCCAGCGTTCCGCCTTGGGCGCCGTGCGGTTGTATACGGTCACCTCGTGACCGGCAGCTTTCAGGTGTCCCGCCATGGGGTAACCCATAACGCCCAGGCCAATAAAGGCCGTCCGCTTGTTATCGCTCAAATTGGTCTCCTCAGACTCCGCCAGTGTTGGCATCGAGAAACTGTCCGACGGCCTCCCGGGCACTGTCGCGGGCTGCGCCTTCTTTCCAATCCTCGATAAAGGTTACCGCTGGTGCCAGCTTGGCGATGGCGCGGGAGGTGCTTTCCGGGTGGTAGAGGTCCTTTCCGCAAAGCACGAGGAGAGGGGTGCTGCAGTTTTCAACAAACGTCTCATCGACGTTGAACAACACCGCGTCGCCGTCGTACATGTTGGCTCTGAACTGCGCCCAGTCCCCCTCGCTCACCTCCGGACGGCTGTCTTTCAGGTCAGCGGCCCAGGAGTCGAACATGTCGTAGAAGGCCTGGCGATTATCATCGCGACCGATCGGTTGAAAGAGCACGGCGGAGGCCACCCGTTCCGGCGCAGCATCGATGAGCCCGAAGGCATAGGGACCGCCGATACACATCCCTGCCACATGAAACCGCTCGAGGCCGAGGTGATCCATAAGCGCCAGCTGATCGGCCGCATAGGTGTGCCAGCCATGATCGGCGGCAACGGGCCCCGTGGAGGCACCGGCGTTGCGTTGATCCATGGCGACCACAAGAAATCGATCGGAAAGATCTTCTAGCGGGTTCCAGGGTGTGTTGTCCCAGAAGGAAATGGCGGAACGCATACCTCCGGGCGCGATAAGCAGTACGGGAAAGCCCGAACCGCGGGTTTCATAGTTGATCGTCGCCCCGTCGGCGGTTTGAAAAGTCGGCATGTCTCCCCTCTATCTCCCCTACTTATTCCGCGGGGGCCATGATAGCGCCCCGCAGCCTCCGGAGTCGTCCCTCCTCCGTCAGTCGCACCCAGTCACCGCTCGTTTCAATGCCAAGCTCCGCATAGAGCGGTTCGAGG
>JBCDDI010000198.1:0-6675 GCA_039180365.1 Pseudomonadota bacterium | reverse complement strand
GGCGACGGTGACGGTATCACCGCCTTCCTCACACCCATGGAGGCTGAGGGCGTCAATATCGAAGAGATGCTCTGGACCTTTAACATGCCCACGGACCACGGGCGCGTTTCCTTCAAGGAAGTTCGTGTTCCGCACGGTTCGATTTTCGGGGGCGAAGGTCGCGGTCTGCAGGTTGTGCAGCACTTCTTCAACGAAAACCGCATCCGCCAGGCGGCCTCAAGCCTCGGCGCGGCGCAGTTCTGCGTGAACGAGTCTGTGCAATACGCCATGGAGCGAAAACCGTTCGGCAAGCCCCTCTCGGCCAACCAGGGCATTCAGTTCCCGCTCGTGGAGCTCCAGGCTCAGTGCGAGATGCTGCGCGCGCTGATTCACAAGACGGCCTGGCAGATGGATAAGTTCGGCGCCTTCTCGGTGTCCGACAAGGTGTCCATGTGTAACTACTGGTCGAACCGCCTCTGCTGTCAGGCCGCCGACCAGGCCATGCAGGTCCACGGCGGCCTCGGCTACTCGAGACACAAGCCCTTTGAGCACATCTACCGGCACCATCGCCGCTATCGCATCACCGAAGGTGCTGAGGAAATCCAGATGCGTCGCGTGGCGGGCTACATGTTCGGCTACATGAATCAGCGTGCGCCTAAAGGTGTGAAAGAGGCTGGCTGAGCGACCATGGACAAGGCGGAGTTCGAGCAGAAGCTCGAGGCGGTGCTCCTTCGTGAAATCGAAGGCGCCAGGAGTCTGGTCAGCGCTGAGCGACTTTCCGGTGGAGCGAGCCAGGAAACCTATCGACTGACCCTGGCAGGCGCCGGGGGCGAGCAGGTGCTCTGCATGCGTCGCGCGCCCGGTGGCGGTGGGCACATCGAGACCGAGGGTCGTCTCGCCCCGGGTCTCGCCACGGAGGCGCAGCTCATGGCCTGTGCCCGGGAAGTTGGGGTACCGGAACCGGACGTGCACTACGTCCTTCAGGACGGCGACGGCCTCGGCGAGGGCTTCATCATGCAGTGGCTCGAGGGTGAGGCCCTTGGTGCGCGCATCGTCAAAGCTCCGGAACTGGATGCCGTGCGCCCAAGCCTGGCCTACGCCTGCGGTGAGATCATGGCGCGCATCCACTCCGTTGATCTGGACGCCACGGGCCTCAGAGACAAACTCGAAACGGCGCCGCCGGAGTTTTTCGTTAATCAGACCTGGGAGCGCTACAAGCTTCTCGAAACGCCGCAGCCGATGATCGACTACGCCGGGCGCTGGCTCATGGACCATCTGCCGACGGACTATGAGTCGACGCTCGTGCACAACGATTTCCGCAACGGCAACTTCATGGTCACGCCGGAGGGCATCAACGCCGTGCTCGACTGGGAGATTGCCCACATCGGCGACCCCATGCGCGATCTCGGCTGGATCTGCACCAACTCCTGGCGCTTCGGCCGCACGGAGCTTCCTGTCGGAGGCTTTGGTGAATACGCCGATCTCTTCGCGGGTTACGAGGCCGTCTCCGGTAAACCTGTGGATCCGGAGCATGTGAAGTTCTGGGAAGTCTTCGGCTCTTTCTGGTGGGCCGTAGGCTGTCTTGGTATGGCCGAGCACTACCGCACGGGACCGGACAAAACCGTTGAGCGACCGGCCATCGGCCGCCGCTCCTCGGAGTGTCAGGTGGACTGTGTGAACCTGCTGATTCCCGGCCCCGTTGAACTGGTCGTGGCGGAAGCGCCCGCGGGGAATCTCGATATGCCGCGGGCGGAGGAATTGCTCCGAAGCGTGCGGGACTTTCTCCGCGAGGATGTCATGACGGGCACGTCCGGGCGCACCCAGTTTCTGGCGCGCGTCGCCGGGAACAGCCTAGATATTGTCGATCGGGAACTGGCCCTTGGCCCGGCCCACCGTGCCGGTGAACAGGCCCGTCTTGAAGCGCTGCTCGGAAAGTCCGGCTCGCTCGGAGAACTTCGCTGGGCACTGGTGGATGGACTTCGCGACGGTTCTCAGAGCCTTGATGACCCCGCGCTTACGGCCCATCTGCGAACCAGCGTGGTGAATCAGATCGCCATCGATCAGCCGCGCTACTCGGGCTTCAAGACGGCGCTGAAAAATGCCGGGATCGCACCGACCTGAGCTTCAGCCGCGGGGATCCATGCGGATGATGACGAAGTAGGGCGCTTTGTCCTCGTTTTCGAGCCAGCCCGCCCAGCTGTCGTATTTGTCTGCCAGGGCACCGGCGCCCTGGCGATATTCCTCGAGATCCCGTACCCAGGTGGCCTGCATTTCGTAGATTTTGTCGCCAATCTTGAGCCGTACCTCGGGATTGTCCTCAATCACCGCGTTCCAGTATTTACTGCCGGGAAAGGCCGCTTCCTCGTCGTAGATGGACGGTACGTAGAGCTTCCCATCCCGGGTGCCGATGACGGTGGTGACCGAAAAAGGGATGCCATACCAGGGCCGGGTTTCCACATAGATCTCGGGGTGGTCGGCGATGAAGGACCAGTCCGTCGGCAGCGGGTCGACAACCTCTCCGGAAAGCCAGGTGCCCGGGCGGCGGTCCTTCGGTTCACAGGCTGAGAGCAGCAAGAGCAGAGCAAGGGCGACGGGTAGTGCCAGGAACCGGTTCACTGAGCCTCCTGAACGGGGTGTGCGGTGAAGGCGGCATGCTAGCATTTTGTCTCAATCGCCGTGGGTGATGACCGGCCGGCGGTAATTATGGGCCCGGGCTGCCTCACTGGCACCGGAGCAGGGCGCTCCGGGACCTCCGATGACGCAGCCGGGCCCGGCTGCTGGTTCAGGGCAACTCAGCGGGGTCGATAATCCAATAGCCGTTCCAGAGGGCAGAACGGCATCGGCTGATCGCATTAAAGCGGGCGTCGGCCGCCTGACCCTCTTTTGAGCCTATGTAGTCGTCGAAACCCTGCGCGAAGCTCTCCCAGTCCGGGTAGTTACCAACCCAGCCAAAGTCGGCCTCGCCGTTGCCGCCCCGAAAGAGGCGCAGCAGTGCACCGCGATACTTGTTCAGAGCCGGCGAGTCGATCTTTGCAATCTGCTTCTGCCAGAACTCGCTGGCGTCGATCACGTCATCGAGGTCCGAACCGTCCCGCAGTCGGCAGGAAAAGGTTTCCACGGCAGCATCGGCAATACGGTCTTCTCCGGATCCGACCATGCCATCGGTGAGCTGATCGAAGAAGGTGACCGTTGCATCGCAGTGGCCAAGGTCCGCGAAGCGCGGTCCCATCAGTGCAGCTCTTCCGGATTCGACGTAGTTTCTGGTGCCCGCAGCCATCTGGCCGAGGTCAGAGTTCAGGATGCCCCAGATATAGTCGTAACCCGTTGCCTGCCGGAACGGCGTCCAGATGAAGATGCCAAAACCGGGATCATAGTCCGGCGCCGAGCGGTCGATGTTCTGTCGGGTCATTTCCAGCGTTGACCAGACGTTCTCGTAGGTCTTGCCCGGTGCCAGTTTGCAGGCGAAGAGTTGCAGGACGCCGCTGGCTTCCTGCGCGTTTGCGGCGCCCACGGCACCACAGAGCAGTAAGGACAGAGTCAGTTTTCTCATTGTTGTCTCCTAGTGGTTTGCGGGAGATGCCGCTAAGGCCAAAAAGACAGCGACGGTTGGCGACCGCCCGTATGACAACGAACGACTGTGCCTCCCCCAGTACGTTTGTAGCCTTGTCTGCTACGGTTGGCAAGCCGCCCGTTCGGCGGCTATTTCTGAGGATTCATGAAGCCCGTGAGCTGATCGACGACCGGGAAGAAGCGCTTGCGCAGGCGCAGCAGCAGTCCCGGGGTGATCTCTTCATCGATATTGTCCAGCGCGAAACGCAGGGTCAGAGCACCTTCTGCGTGGTCAATGCCGGCAAGGCGGGACTCGCGCGACAGGGGCGGCACCGGCAGATAAGTCTGGAAAATAGAGGAGACATAGCTCGGCACGCCAAAGAAGGCTGCCCGTTTCGGCTTCAGCACAAACCAGCCCCCAACCACTTCGATGGTCGTCTCGAATTCGGCCAGGGGGAAGCCGGCCAGCTCTGTGTGCACAACCAGCGCATCCTGGCGAAGCTCGAGGCGATAGGGCAGCTGAAACCGTTTCAGCCAGCGATCGAGGGCCGCCTGGCCGATGGTGATCTCGAGGCCGGGCCCTTCGAGCATCAGACGGGCTGGCAGTCCGTGCACGAACTGGGCACGCTCTGCCGTGCAGGCGATACGCTCGAGCTCCAGCCATTCGGTGGCAATACCCTGGAATTCTACCCTTGAACCTTCGAAGCGGTCGGGGAAAGGCAGTCCACTGGCGCTCTGCCACTGCATGAGCACCGGGACTTTGAGGTATGAACTCAGGAGTTCATCAACGAGATCTGAGCGGTTGTCCATGGCTGCAGTTTACGCGAACCTACGGCCAGGCAGCAGAGCGGAGGGGGCATGGCAGAAACGGGCAGCATGACGACTATCAATGCCGCGGACGCTGCCCTGGTCCCGGAGCTGCCGCATCACGCCCGGGTGCCGCTGGTGATCGGTGTAACAGGGCATCGGGATCTGGTGCCTGACGAGCTCGAAGCCATCAAGGCGCGGATTCGCAGCTTTTTCGAGGACATGCAGGCCGCTTTCCCGGATCTGCCGCTCATGGTCATGACGCCGCTCGCGGAGGGTGCCGATCGCCTCGCCGCCGAAGTGGCTCATGAGCTCGATATCCCGACCATCGTGCTGCTGCCCATGCCCCAACACCTCTACGAACGGGATTTTGAGGGAGCTTCGCTCGCAGAGTTTCAGGCCATGCGTGAGCTTGGGGAGTGTGTTGAGCTGCCACTCCTGCCTGAGTTCGATGAGGCAGACGTTATGGCGCCGGGCCTCGGCCGTGACTACCAGTATGCGCAGCTCGGCGCGTACCTCGCGGCGCACAGCCACATACTGCTCGCCATCTGGGATGGCAAGCCGTCCAACGCCCCCGGGGGCACCGGGCACGTCATCAAGTTTCATCAGCACGATGTGATCGACCTGATCGCCGACGGACAACACCGCTCGCCGATCGATTTCACCGAGGATGAGAGTGATCTGGTGTTTCACGTCGTCTGTTCGCGGCTCGAAGAGGGGTCGCCGGCAGAAGGTCTGAAGGCGGGCGACGCCTTCTGGTTCACCCGGGATGAGGTGCGGCCGAGAACGCTCTACATGCCCGATCGCTACCGCCAGGTGTTCAAACGCATGGCGGAGTTTTCCGCGGACCTCGCGACCCCGGTAGACGAGCAGAGTTTCCATCCCCTGCTGCCCCCGGAAGAGCTGGTGCGCTGCGGTCAGGGTGGCCGCGACATTGATCGTCTTTACCACCGGGCCGACGCGCTTTCACGGCGTTATCAGAGTTACTTCTATCGGGAGATCGGCTGGACGTCGGCCCTCGCCCTGACGGCCGGCGCTTCCTTTGTTGCCTATGCAGACTGGCCGGGCCTGCCCTTTATGATCATTCCCTACATCGCCTGCATCGTGCTGGTGGTGAGCCTTGCCTGGCTCGAACGAAGACTCTCCTGGCAGCGGAAGTTCCTCGACTACCGGGTGCTCGCTGAAGGCCTGCGAGTGCAGTTCTTCTGGTCGCTGGCCGGCGTGGAAATGGAGAATCCGAGTCGATTCAGCCACGACAGTTTTCTGAAGCGTCAGGATCTCGAACTCGGTTGGATCCGAAACGTCATGCGCTTCGCGGGCTTCCGGGCGGACAGCACCGATCGCGACTCCACGCCGGAGTTTGTTGATCTGTGCATGCAGCACTGGGTCGAGGATCAGTATGCGTATTACGCAAAGAAAGCCGAGGAGCGGGAGGGCCGGCACCGCCTCACGAGCCTGATGGGTCTGGGGAGCTTCTTTATCCTTCTGGCCGCGGCCGTTGCACTGGCCAGCGAGCGCGATGTCGGGCTGGACCCCGACTTACTGATCGCGGCCATGGGGCTTGTGCCCTTCGCCTATGCGGCCCGGCAGAACTACGCCTATCGGCTCGCTGAGAAGGAGCTGCTCGCCCAGTATCAGCATTACGTCCGGATCTTCTCTAACGCGATCAGCCTCATGAGCAAGGCGCCGCCCTTTGCCGTGCGCAAGGACATTCTCCGTGCCGTTGGTGAAGCTGCGCTGGAGGAGAACGGTCAGTGGCTGCTCCGACAGCGGGAACGGCCGGCAACAGCGACGCAGTCGATTCAGGGTTGAGGTCGCCGAGTTCGGCTGCTTTCTCTGGGGAACCCCCTGGGGAACGCGGGCGCGATGGCGCGCCCGCGAAGGTTGGATCAGCCGCCGCCGAGGCGCCAGCCGACGTTGATGGCATAGATCAGCGGATCGATCTTCGCCGTGGTGACTTCCACGCCGTCCAGCTTCACATCGGATTCGATGTTCATCCAGCGGATGTTGCCGTTCAGGTAGAAACGCTCCGTGACCGCGATGTCGAGACCGGCCACCGCGGCAAAGCCGACGGAGTTGGAGAGCTTCAGAGACGCATCACCGAGCGCATCTTTTTCATCTTCGTCGAAGATGATGGTCCAGTTGAGCCCCGCGCCGAGATAGGGCTGCCAGCGCCCTGCGGTATTGAAGTGATACACGGCAGAAAGTGTCGGGGGCAGGTGCTTGATGCTGGCAAGCTCGACCGTGTCGCTACCGATCCTGCCGTCGATGTCATGTTTGAAGGGCAGCGCGGCGAGGAGCTCGATGCCGAAATTGTTGGACACCATGTAGGTGAAGTCG
>JBCDDI010000197.1:0-6692 GCA_039180365.1 Pseudomonadota bacterium | reverse complement strand
TCCATGCTCTATGCCAGAGAGCTGGAGCCGAGCGCTGGAATCTCGTCGTAGGAATGATCGGTATGCCAGCCGCCGCCGATGTTGAACTTCTGCTCAGGCTCTTTGCGTACCTCGGCAATCTGCGGGTGGCCCTCCACGGCGGTGAAAAACCGGTTTACATTGATCTCACCAAACTGCTCTGCCAGGGCAATCTGCGCTTCCGGGGTCAGGTCCTGGTCCCGGAAAAAAAGCACGCCGAAGTTCGCATGGGCGCGCTCGATGTCCTGGCGCACAGGCTCCGGCAGCGGCCTGGAGAGATCCACGCCGCTGACAAAAGCACCAACGGCGCGGTTGGCTGGCGCAAGCCTGATGTGTTCATAGTCACTCATCTCAACTCCTCGGTCGCGGCGCTGCCTTCACCGCCGTGCCATAGGCAAGAAGCTCAGCAGCGCCCTGCATCACCGGCGATGTCACGAAGCGCACACAGACGATGGCGTCAGCGTTCAGAGCGCGGGCTTCAGCCACCATCCGATCAAGGGCCTGCTCCCGGGACTCAGCCAGCATCTTCGTATACTCGCCGATTTCTCCCCCAACGACGCTTCGTAAACCCGCAATGATGTCTTTGCCGAGGTGCCGCGCACGGATCGTGTTCCCGCGGACGAGTCCGAGCGTTTCAGTAATCTGGTAGTCAGCGAGGTGATCCTGGGTGGTGATAATCACTTGTCGACGTTCCTCGAATAATGATCGTCTTCGGTGTTCGCCAGGCGTTCTTTAATGACCTTAATGAGGAGCAGGCCAATGCCGACGAGGGCGATCAGGCCAATGAGACCGAGGGGAAAGGCGGCAACCATACCGATAAACATAGCCGCCAGATAACACAGCGCCACGATCGCGAGGCACAGGTAACCAATGCGCTCGAAGTTATCCATGAACACCTACCATCATGCCGTCACCTTGCTCCCCTGATCCAGCCGACCACCCAGGGACCATCATCGGACCGGCGCGTGCGGCATGCAAGCACGCGACCCATGGCGCCCTCGCTCAGGACACAAAAGACCTCGGCGCGGGAATCAGCTGCAGGAAGATTCCGGAAAGCACGTTCAGACCAGCAACCACCAGCAGCGCACCGTCGTAGGCACCGGTCTGGTCGTGGTAGTAGGAAACAGCCAGCGGCGCTGCAGCGCCCAGGAGCAGTGCAAAAGGCAGCGCTGCGCTGCGAACGGCACCGAGATAGCGGCGGCCGAAGTAGGCACCCCAGATCACCTCCTGTAGAGGGATCATGCCGCCCCAGCCGAGGCCAAGCAGAAAGAACGCCGCATAGATCCAGAAGAGGTTTCCCGTCGCCACGCTGCCAACAATGGCAAAAAGTGCAAGGCCGGTGCCCGAAGCGCCAACGGCTGCCAGAGGTTTCGCCGGGATACGATCGATGAAGTAACCCCACACGGGCTTTGACAGCAGCGCCGGGATGGAAGCCACGGTGATTGCGTAAGCCGCTTCAGCCCGACTGAATCCCGAGTCCGTAAGGTACGGCACAGTCTGCAGAAGCATCACCACGATGTTGATCGTGAAGAGTCCGAAGGAGAACACAAGCCCGTAAAACACCCAGGTGCGCAAGGCTTCGCGGCGCGTGAGGGAATGATCGAAGTCCGCCTTTGCCCGCTCGGCCTGCCCCGTAGCCACCTGATGATCCGACTTCCCATCCGGATGCCAGCCGTGGTCCTCCGGAGTACGGCGCATGACAAACGCCATGGGGTAGACCAGCAGCGCTGTCGCCACGGCAAGGAGTATCCAGGTCTCCCGCCAGCCGGTGAAATCGATAGACAGAGTGACCGCCGGGGTGAGGATGATGCCGGCCGCTGAGACGCCCATAGCCGCCCAGGCCACGGCCTGGCCCCGCTTCTCCACAAACCACTTTGCCAGGGTAACGTTCACAACCAGGTTGCCGAGGAGCGCACCGCCTACGGTGGCGAGCACACCGTTGAGCAGGAGCCACTGCCAGATCTCTGTCACCCCGGCATGCAGCGCCAGGCTCACGCTCATGACCGTGGCACCGGTCAGCATGAGCGGCCTGGGCCCAAAGCGGTCAACCCAGGCACCGATGAGAAACCCCGTGAGTCCCATAACGAACTGACCCAGCGAGCGCGAGAGCGTGAACTCTGAGCGCGACCAGCCAAGTTCCTCGATCATGGGCATCATGAAGGGCCCGAGGACGTAGCTGAATATCCCCATGGCCACAAACTGCGACACGAAAGCGGCTGCAACGATCCAATAACCGTAGTAGAGCTTGTCTTCCGCCCTGGGTTCGAAAGTCGGGTCTGACCTATTCTCTGACCTATTCATGGGGGCGCGGACTAGTGCCGGTAAGTCCTTGCCTCGCCTTCTGGATACGCCTCTTCCCAGTTCTCACCATCCACTTCGCACACCTGCATCTTAAGGACCGTATTGCCATCGATGCATCGAGCGTTCACGTTCACACCATCCGGGTGTGACCTCGGGTAATAGAAAGACTTTATGCCGCAGTGGCTGCAGAAGGTGTGCGAGGCGGTGCCGGTGTTGAATCGGTATTCGGTAAGCGCATCCTCGCCCTTGAGGAGCCTGAAATTCTCTCTGGGAACAATCAGTCCAAGGTAGCCGGACTTGGTGCAGATGCTGCAATTGCATTGCGACACCACAATCTCTTCTGGCGCTGACACCTCGAACCTGACGCGTCCGCAGTGACAGCCTCCCTGGTGTTTGACCATACGCACCATAGCGACGCTTCCTACTTCGCAATTCCGCCGCCTGACCGGCCTTACTGCTGCTGGTACAGAGACTCCATGATCTGATCCACCGTAAAGGTCCCCGGGCGCTGCCGCGGTGGAAACTTCTGCAGCGACTCAACAAAGCGTTGTACCACTACCCGGCCCTGCACCCCGGCCGCGGAGATCTTCTTGTCCCACCAGACGTTGTAGCTGTTGGAATCGGTGTCGGCCCGCTCGAAGGGATCCCTGCGCAGATGAAAAACCTTGGGGATCCTGAGCGTCACAAAGGGATCGCGCCAGACGTCAAAGCGCTGGGCGCGCTGCTCGGCAAACACCAGCTTCCAGTCACCAACCCGCACGCCGGTCAGAACGCCGTCGTCGCTGAAATAGAAGAACTCTCGGCGCGGCCCGGTCTCCGCCTTACCGGTCAGGAAAGGGAGAAAGTCGTAGCCATCAAGGTGCACGCGAAAGTTTTTGTCGCCAACGGCCCGGCCATCGACCAGATCAGCCTTCACGCCCTCCTCGCCCGCTGTCGCCATGAGCGTCGGCACCCAGTCGAGATGGGACATAACGGCGTTCGAGATGGAACCCGCCTTAATCTGCTCCGGCCAGCGCACCATGGCCGGGACCCGGTACCCGCCTTCCCAGTTTGTGTTTTTCTCACCGCGGAAGGGTGTGATCGCAGCGTCGGGCCACTGGTTGTAATGCGGGCCGTTGTCTGTGGAATAGAGAACGATCGTGTTGTCGGCAATACCGAGCTCATCCAGCTTGTTGAGCAACGCACCCACGTGGCCGTCGTGTTCCACCATGCCATCGTTGTAGAAACCCTGACCGGAGGCGCCGAGCTGCGACTCCTTCACATGGGTGTAGTAGTGCATGCGCGTTGAATTGAACCAGACAAAAAACGGTTTGCCCTGCTCGTGAGCCTGGTCCATGAAGTCCAGGGACGCTGCCAGGAATTCCTCATCAACCGTCTCCATACGCTTACGCGTGAGTGGGCCAATGTCTTCCACACGGCCATCGGCACTGCTCTTGATAATGCCGCGGGGCCCGAACTGTTCCCGGAATCGTGGGTTCTGCGGGTAATCGGGATCTTCCGGCGCTTCCTCTGCATTCAGGTGATAAAGATTGCCGAGAAACTCGTCGAAGCCATGGTTCGTTGGCAGAAACTCGTCCCGATCTCCCAGATGATTCTTGCCGAACTGCCCGGTGGCGTAGCCCAGCGGTTTCAAGAGCTCGGCGAGGGTTGGGTCTTCCGGCTGGATACCCAGTTCCGAACCGGGAATCCCCACCTTCGTGAGCCCCGTGCGCACCGGATGCTGGCCGGTAATGAAAGCAGATCGGCCGGCTGTGCAGCTCTGCTCGCCGTAGTAGTCCGTGAAGATCATGCCTTCGTTGGCAATGCGGTCGATGTTCGGCGTCTGGTACCCCATCTGCCCCATGCTGTAGCGGCTGATGTTCCAGAGTCCGATATCGTCACCCCAGATCACCAGAATGTTCGGTGCTTGAGCCAGCGCGCCTGCCGGTACCAGAGCCACAAAAAGCGCCGCGAGCGCGAGTCTCAGAGTACGCATACTGAAAATCCCCCTGTCCTGAAGCCGAAAGTCTAGCAGCAATGCCGGTGACCACAGCGGCTGACCTGCCCTGCCATGAGCCAGAGGGTTGGAGCCACCTGGCCGGCGGAGCACACCGTTCGTCCCGGGGGCCCTGACCATCCCCTCGCAGCTTTGCGAGAATAGAGGATGCTTACGGCAAGATAGACAACTAGGCTGCTCTTATGTCGCTCCTGAACACCCTCAGCCAATCTTCGGCCTCCCTCAGTCGAGCCCAACTGCTGCGCGTCGCGCTCACTGCATGCTGCGCCGTGCTGCTTGTGGCCTGCGGCGGCAGCGGTGGCGGAGACGACGACCAACCCAGCAGCGATGCCAACCTGATTTCTCTGCTCGTGGAAGACGGCGTGCTCACCCCCGCCTTCGCGAGCAGCGTGACGCAGTACACGGCCGACGTTGCCGGCGGCACGACGGAAACGCGGATCACCGCTGTACTTTCTGATAGCAGCGCCAGACTGACCATCGATGGCGCCGCCGCTTCGAGCAACATACCCAGCGATCCCATCACACTGCCCGTAGGCACAACCAACGTCGACGTGGTTGTCACCGCCCGGGACGGCACCACTCGCACCTACCGCGTCGCCATCGTCCGACCTGTTCCGAACAACGATGCCGAACTCGATGACCTTGCCTTGAGCGCCGGACCCCTCGACCAGCTGACCTTCGACCCGGCGATCGCTGACTACAGCGCGAGCGTCGGTTACCTGGCAAACACTACCCGCGTTATCGCAACCCCCGCCGACCCGAACGCCAACAGCGTCGCCGTTGACGGTGAGGCCAAAGCGCCTGGCGTGCCCAGTCAGCCGGTCGCGCTCGCCGAGGGCATCGATGCCACGAGGATCTCAGTGGTTGTCACAGCCGAAGACGCCGTGACTCAGGCGGAGTATCGGGTTGATGTTACCCGCGGAGATTTCGCGAGCGTCGCTCAGACAGACTACGTGAAGGCAACGAATACCAGCCTCGGCGACCTCTTCGGTTCTGCCGTGACGCTCCGGAACGATCGCCTGCTCACCGGTGCGCCCTTCGAACGCAGTCGAGCCACCGGCATCGACGGCCTCCAGACCGATAACAGCGGCAACGGCAACGGCGCCGTTTATCTCTACGAGCGCCTTGCCGGTACCTGGAACGTCGGCCACTACATCAAGGCCTCGAATACCAACGACGGCGACCGCTTCGGGACCACCGTCGCTGCAACCCGGGACTTCTTCGCCGTCGGCGCACCCGGAGAGCAGAGCCTGTCCGGCAGCCAGAGCGACAACAGTGGCACCAGCGTCGGCGCTGTCTACGTGTTTGACGCGGATCTGGCCGGCGCACCGAGCCAGACCGACTATCTCAAGGCATCAAACGCGGACAATCGCGACAACTTCGGTGATGCCCTCGCGGCAGATGAAGACCGCCTGCTGGTCGGTGCGCGTTTCGAACAGAGCAACGCCACCGGGGTGAACGGAAATGGCGCAGACAACTCCCTGAACTCCGCAGGTGCCGCCTATCTCTTCGAAGGTAACGGCAGTGGTGCCTACACACAGGTGGCCTATCTGAAGGCCTCCAACTCGGCTGTCAGCACGGCTCCGGAGTTTGGCAACGCCGTGGCCCTGAGCGGAGATACCCTGGCCGTCGCCGCCTGGCGCGAAGACAGTGGCGCCACGGGAATCAACGGCAATCAGAACGACACAAGCCTGCCGAACGCCGGTGCCGTCTACGTCTTCGAGGAAACCGCCGGCGTCTGGGCGCAAACGGCCTATCTCAAGGCGTCGAACACCGGTCAGGACCACAACTTCGGTGCTGCCATCGCCCTAGATGAAGATACCCTCGTCGTTGGCGCCCCGGGAGAAAACACCGGACAACAGAACTCCGGCGCCGTCTACGTCTTCGTGCGCGACGATCTCGGCACCTGGTCACAGCAGGCTCTCCTGAAAGCCAACGTGGTCGGTCTCGGCGATCTCTTCGGGATCAGCGTCGCCCTTGTCGGCGATATGCTTGCGGTTGGTGCCATCGGTGAGCGCTCCGACGCGACCGGTATCAACGGCAATGACAACAATCAGAGTGCCGTGAGCTCTGGCGCGGCCTATCTCTTCGAACGGGACGCCACCGGCACCTGGTCGCAAATCGCCTTTCTCAAGGCATCGAACACCGACCCCAACGACCTCTTTGGCTTCGCGGTAGCCCTCGACGGCGACACCCTGGCTGTTGGTGCCAGCAACGAGCAAAGCAGTGCAACGGGGTTGAACGGCAATCAGTTCAGCAACGCAAACAATGAAGCCGGGGCCGCTTACCTCTTCCAGTATTGGATAATGTTCCAGTGGATAATACAATATGTCACTTGGATAATACAATGCAATGCCTTATTTATTGATGTATGTAT